>NZ_JBFTHJ010000012.1:0-134797 GCF_056394175.1 Pseudarthrobacter sp. 10T415
GGCACCGATCTGAGCATCCATAGCGCCGCAGACCTCGACTGGGTCGCCCAGGAACTCAACGACCGACCACGCAAAAGACTAGAGTTCAAGAAACCGATCGAACTGATCGAAAATCTCCTGTTGCAATGACCGCTGGAATCCGCCGATCCTTTACCGGGCACTTGAACTTGGTTGCATGCGACGTGTTCTAAGGCGGGCGGCTCCTCGACTAGCCTGACTTGATGAAGAAACTGGTGGTCGTCACGGGCGGGAATCGTGGATTCGGCCGGTCATTGGTGGAAGAGTTCTCAGAGTTTGGATGGAGCGTCATAGCTCTTTCGCGATCCCCTTTAGAAGCGGGTAGAAGCTTGGATGGGCGGGACGTGACTTTCGTGCAACACGATGTACGGTCGGCGCCTCGTCGTGAGTTGACGCAAGCGCTCCAGGGCCGCCCAATTGACCTGCTTATCAATAATGCCGCCCAAGGGGCGCCAAGCGCAGAACTCGGAGCAATCGACGCTGCAGGCGTTCTTAACGCCTTGGACGTTAATGTGGCCGGCCCTCTGCGCCTAGCGCAGTTCCTACTACCCAACCTACTTGCGGCCGCCGAACCGATCATCGTGAACGTGACCTCACGGCTTGGATCTCTTAGCGCCCAAGCCAATGGTGACTTTTCCCAACTTTCAACCAGTTACGCCTACAAGATCTCAAATGCCGCGCAGAACATGCTTACAGTGTCACTTGCTCAAGACCTACAAGGCCGCGTGCGGTGTTGGGCCCTGCATCCGGGGATATTAGCGACCTCGATGGGACAACGTGATGCTTCGAAGAATCCTCGGACTGCCGCCAAGGAGCTGCGGGAACTTGTCGACGCCGGCGATCGGTCCTCACCGCGCTTCTGCTCCTTGGGCGAGGACGACCTTATTTGGTAGCCCTTAACTAGTCCGCTAGCCGATCCTTCACTGGACATCAAGTCGGTCCGCCCTACCGCCCCTCCGGCGTCGCCAATAACGTACAAGCAGGGGCAGACACTACCCCCGACAGCCCTCGGCGGATATGGTCGGACGGAAACCAGTGCCTCTGCAAGCCCTGATTGGTCGTGATCAGCATCGAAACCGTTCTACTTGTTTCGCTAATCGTCCTGCTGGGACTCGTTATGATCCTTGCCTCCGGCCCTCTAGCAAGGGTTGGCGCGAAAACCAACTTTCTATTGCCTGAGAATGAGGTGACTGCGTACCAGCGACGGAAGAAAAGGCGTGCGCAGCAATCCGGAGCACTAACTATCGCTTTGGGACTCTTGGTCGGCGTCTATTTTTTGTTCAGGGCCACATAATCGATCCTCTTGCAGGGTGAGGTAGAGCCCCTCGCGAGCAGCCCAGCATGCTAGATAGTTTGGAACCGTAGGAATTTGAGATGCCTGGGTTATGAAAAACTGCGGATTCACTGTCCCGTATGAGGATCCTCATCCGGACATCTCTCCCTTGTCCTACTCAAAGCATCCTTCTCGGAGCAGAGCCAGGCTAGCGGGACTTGCAACCAATTCGACGACGCCCTTGTCCGTGTTCAGCGCGATGATCCGTCCTTTTGGAAACAATCCCCAAGGAGCCTTCGTTGGTTCAGCCAAAGGAGTTGGCGCCGAATAGCCCTCAATCGACCCGGTGGCAGGGCCGGTCGGCAATGGCTAGAACATCAGGTATCTGTGACAGGCTAGGGTTTCGCCGAACGTGAAGAGTGTTCGATGCCGAGTTGTCTCTTGATTTCACTTACTTGCGGAGAATAGTGACGCCTGTTGGCGATGCTCAGCTTTTGAAGCTTAGGAAGTGTGAGGAGCGGACTGAGGTCACCGTCAACGATCCGGGTCGACTCGGAGAGATGCAGCTCCCGCAGTTCAGGCATCCCGGTTAGCGGCGCAAGTGAAGGAAAGTCGCCGCTATTGGCCAGGTTAAGGATCTGGACATTTTTGGCGTTGACTACGTCGTCTAATGCGGGAATCTTCTTGCAGGTATCGAAGTGCAGCTCGCGAATTGATTGCGCTGTCGGCTCGGTCCGAAGCGCAGAGGCATCTTCAAGCTTGGGCGCTAGGAAAATCCCGAGAGTTTTGAGTTTTGCGAAGGATCCCAGGCCCTCTAATGACCGCAGTTGGGGGTACTGTTTCATGCGAAGCCTATTCAACGACTCCGCGGCCGCCAACGGTGCCAGGTCAACCGGACTATAGCTCTCGAGATAGAGGTCAGTAAGTGATGCCAAAGCCGCTTGCTGGTCTCTGATGAAGCCCCAAGAAATTGAGAGCGACGACAGGCGCGGCAACATACTGACATCAAAGGTACCAACAGCGGAGGGATGAGTAGCCGGCAAGCTCAAGGTTGTTAGGTGCTCCGCCATGCGACTAATCGGTGCGAGGTCTGTTATCCATCGGGCAGTCACTATCAAACGCGACAGGGGCCATGGCTGCAGGAACTCCAGGTCAGGTTCGGCAAATCCATGCGCGCCAATCAGCGCCAGCTCATGGACGCGGCCGCTTTGGACCAGTGACTCCATCTCCGTGTTCCACTGCCCATGGACAAAAAGGCTGAGGCCTTCGGGCGTTTCTGCGAGTGAATACCCGTCGTAAGGAACAGTGTCTTGCGGCAGGATCGACATGGGTCTCCGTTTCTGTCTAAGGCAACTCTAGGTGGCCGGCCTTTGCACGGTGGTCTGCCTTCGCACGGTGCCTACTGAGGCGCGATGCCGGTCGGTTGCCCAGGCTGCCTTTAGCTGTCCACATCTGGGGTCAATTCGGGTTATCCACGGCTTTTTAAATTGGGAGCCTTTGGGTAGCTCCCATCGGCGTCCAGGATTGGGGGCGGAGAGCAATGAAGTTTTGGATCCTCCCATTAAGCCCAGACCTGCCCGCAAGCCGATCGGCTACCGGGCGCAGACTACTGGGTAAAGGCCAGCACGAGCGCTAAACCACCGATCAGGAGAACTGCGCAGCCCAGGAATGTAACGAACTTTGCGACCGGGACTGGCCCAGTCTGCGTCGAGGGCTTCCTTCCTTGGGACTCATACCGCCTGCTCGTAGCGGCGAAGCGGGCTTTGACCATGTCGTGTGCTTTGGAACGGAAGCTAAGGATGAGGACGCCGAGGAGTAGGAACAGGACGCCGAGTACGAGCGCGGCGATATTAAAAGGAGCCAAGGATAATCACCAGTTCAGGTTGAGGAGTGAGAGGACAATGCCGACCAGACCGACGACGACAATGCCCGCACCGGTCATTCCCATTCGCCCGGAAGTCGAGTTCTGGGCCACTCTGTTGCCGGTCTTGCCAAATACTGCCCGCTGCGCATTTGCATTCGTGTCCGCCAAACGAGCCCGGTAAACCAGGATCACGATGCCGATCACGACGCATACGACCCCACCGATGAAAGCCGGCCAGAATATGGTCATTCGTTATTCCTCCCCCAAAGTGCCTACGAGTTGGAGCACAGTTGAACGGATCATATCCTTTACCGGTCATGACTTCCGGTCCTGTGGCACCTGCTCAGGGGTCTGGTATTGGATTGGTGAAATACCGTGTGTTCAGGAGCGCGAGGCTTGCACGGTCGGCGGCTAGCTGGAGTGTTTTGTTCTCTGAGGTGATGGTGGCTATGAGTCCTCCGGGAAAAACGGTCCAAGGGGCTTTTTCGAGATCTCCGACGAGCGTGGGCGCGGGGTAGATTTCCAGTGGCCCTGCAAGGGGCCCATTCTCACCTGCCCCCATCTGGAAGATGAGCCGGCTTGGCTCTGCCCTTGCATAACCTCGAGCCCATCTACTCCGAAGCCCCGATCCAGGCTCTCTGTGGGCGCATTCGAAAAGTCCTCGTTCGGTGTCCTGAGCCTTGCGCTTCCTCCGCCTTGGGGCAACCAAAAAGAACTGGATTGCGGCTGTCATACCGATGCCGGAAGTGAGCACGATGACCCATGCAGGCCACAAGCCCAGGGCAGCCTGCAGCGGAGCATAGAAAATGCCGGCCAGGACGAACAGCGGCAGGGCACTGATGGTGTCATACACCTGTTCCAGCCGGCTCTTGGGAGTCGGGTCCAAATCCGGCTCGCGCATGGGAAACCTGCTTCCTGCTAGATCGGGTGTACCCAGTCAGCCACCAATCTGCTCTCATGGAAAGACCCTTGTGGGTTTTCTACCCGATCTGTCTCTCCCCATGAGGACTCAGTAATGACTGATGAACTTGCCGGGTGCAGCGCTTTCTAAAAACGGCGTGTTCGAGAGTGTGTAAAAACGAGCTGCAACGCGCCCGTAAGCCGGTCGTTCACCGGGACAATCCGGTCCTGAACTGGGACTTTGCGAAACCGACGTTCAAGGTGTCCCGTATACCCTGCCCGATAAATTGCCCGGTGAAGGTGCCTTATACGCTCCACCCGGATCCGTCTCGAAACTTTCTGCTTGAATAGGCGCACAAACCATTAATTATGAGACACGTTGGAGGCAGGCGTGTCGAAACTTATTGGCTATGCACAGTTTCGACGCGGCAGCAGTCCACGGACCCACAGCAGGCGGATCTACTGGCCGCCGGCGTCCGAGGCGATGACCTCTACGTCGACCAGGGTGTCTCCGGAGCGCGCGCGTCGCGACCACAGTTCGATCGAGCACTCGACGCGCTCATGGGGGGTGACACCCTCGTCATCACGACTTTGGACCGGCTCGGGCGATCCACTCAGAACATGCTTGCCCTCGCCAACGAGCTCCGCAGCAAAGGCGCCGGCCTGCGCGTACTGAATTTGGGCGGTGGCGACGTCGACACAGCAACCCCGGTTGGCTCTATGTTGTTCACAATCATGGCCGCCCTCGCTCAGATGGAGCACGAGATCAAGCGCGAACGCGTCACTGATTCCGTAATTAGACGAAGAGAAGCTGGCAAGGACCTTGGAGGCAGACCCCGCCGGGTCACTGATAGTCAGATCAGAAGCGCTGTTCGCCTGGTGAAGGGTGGCGAGCCCGCTACGCAGGTTGCCCGGGATCTCGGAATGTCCCGAGCGACGTTCTATCGGCGATCACGAGCGCTTGCTGACTAGCAGGGCGACAAAAAGCGCCGCAAAAAGACCGCCATTTACCGCCAACAGTCACACAGGAGCGCGTGACGCGAAGTCCGGTTCTCAGAACTCGATCAGGTCGTCGATGGCGGAGTGTAGCCAGGCGTTGAAGTCGTCAAATTCGCCTCTGGCTTCCCAGCCCGGTGAGGCCCAGTCATGCACGAGGGCAATCTTGCCGGTGTCCAGGTCGAAGCAGACGCAGTCGTCGTTGTCCTGGCGTTTGGCGAACAGCAACAGGTGCCGCGTCACGTACCGTTTCCGGAGTCCGGACTGCAGGGCGCGCAGATGATCCCCGGTCAGGATCCACCATGGCATGGTTCAAGTTCGAAGAGCTGCAGCTCGACCAGCCGGAGCAGGCCGCGGGGGTAGGTGAACCCTTCCGGCAGTTCCTCCGGGGTGAACAGCAGCGTGTCTGCAGATTCGTCAATGGGAACGGTCTGCACGGGCAGAGGCCATCGCTGTAACCAGCGTGGCCGCCGGGTGTTACCGGCGCTCATTTGCCGACGACTCCTGGGCACGCAGCCATGGGACGCCGTGGTTACGGATGCCGTCCACAACGGTGCCGACAACTTCCGCAGTGGGGCCGTTTGCCCGGACTGACAACCACGTATCGGTACCCGAGACGAGAATTCCCAAACGTTGCCACGTGGTGAGGGGACCTCTTACGTTTGCGCTTGGCTTCTCGCCTATCCACGCGTCTGTCTCATATTTGGCAGCCCACGCCTGGCGGTCGACCGCGGACAGGTTCACCGTGAAGCGCACCTCATCCGCGGTACTGGACGTCGATTTCTGCAGCCCCAGCAGCAGCCAATGCGTGTCCGACGGGAGTTCAAACCGAGCGCCGCTGCCACGAAACCCCATGCGGCGCAGCTGAGGAGCCAGCTCCTCCTTGACCATTGAACGAAAATGGTCCTGCGCAGTCGTTCCGGCTTCACTCATGGCCAGAGCCTATCGTGGACCAAGAAGGCCTGAGGATGGTGTCACGGGGGCTTGCCCTGGCGATGACCTTGCGTCCGTAGTCCTAAGCATGCTTACAATAACTGCATTCGGATGGGGATCCGGGTGAGGGGAAGCGAAAAGGGTGCGCTCAGTAAACGGGCGCACCCTTTCCCATGTCCGGCCTCTGCGCTATTCGAAGAGTTCGACGCGTGGTTGGCCCTGTACCCCGCCCCGTTCCATGGCCTCCTTCAGGTCAGCCCTTCCGAAGAACGCGCGGGCAGTGTCCAGGTCGGCAAAGTGGTGGATAACGAGGACATTGTCGGGGTCATCGACCATTCGGTGGACCGACTGCTCAGTCACTCCGCCTTCCTTCTGCATGTCGCCCACGGAATCGTAGAGTTTCCGCCATGCGTCGTAGTCGGCGACGCGGTGCAGGATGTGCGCAACAGTCATAATGCTGCTCCTATGAAGCGTGCCGGGTTGTTCGGTCGGCCCGCCGCGGTAGCTGCGGCCGACCCGAACAGCGCGACTCAACCTTTGCGGCGGCCCGGGAGTGGGCCGTCAATGGCTGTCCTACTCCCGTCCGGGCCACCGTGTCAACGGACCCGGACCACAGCGATATGTACTCAACCGGGGTTGCGCCGAATCCCTGAGGTCCCGCGGTCTTAGATTTTGGCCATGCGCCCCTTAGCAGGAATCTGTCTGGTGCTGCTCACCGGGATCGCCTGGGCGGTTACCGTCCTGACGCTGCTGGTTGTGCTGGCCAAGTCCCGCCGGCCGCCGGCGACCGAATCCAGTGACGCCCCGCCATCGGATCCCGTCGCATCCCTCGCAGCCATGGAAGGACGCCCTGGAAGGCCCTCTACCAGTTACGACCGCCGGTAGGCTCATGCCATGGGGGAATCAGAGGAGCTGCAGGTACTGCCCGAAGGGTGGGCCTGGGAGGGTTTGGCCGGGCCCGAGCTGGCGTGGATAGGTGACGGTTTCCTGGAGGATCCGGTCGACGGCCCACTGCCCGATGGCTTCACGAAGAGCACTTGGGTCCTTCATGCCCAGTTTTTCCGGCCTTCCGATGTGCCCTCGGAGCCTAAGCCCGATGATCCGGATTCGATGCCGGGCTTCGGTTTTGGCGCGCATGCTCCCGATGGGTGGCAGCGGATCACTTGGGCTGAGACTGCTTCGCTCAAAGCTGTGCCCCTGCGCGGCCCTGCCTCGGACGACGGCCTGGAGATTCCACCCTGCTTCAGGTGGGAGGCCCTGCTGAATGACAGGGATGCCGGCCATGACATACACCCAGGCGCGAAGCGTGACACTTCGGTCTGGCCGACGGAGGGGTCGTTGGGGAAGGCTGACCTGGAAGCACTCGTGCCGATCCTCGCAGCGCACACCGGTTCAACCCGCATGCGCGGCAGGTTCTCACCGGTCACCTCACCCCTTGAGGACGAGGCCATGCCGACTTTTACCTTCGATCTCTCAACCATGCTGTCCTCCATGCTGGCCACTGGACGGCAGGAGTTCAGCCCGGAGCTGTGGTGGCCTGAAGACCGGGCGTGGTTGCTGTGGACTGACACGGACCTGATGGGCACCAGGGTGTTTGGCAGCAAGGAACTCCTCGATGACCTGCGCGCCGCCGCTGACGTCGAGACGCTGGACTGGCACCGGGTGAGGGTGCGGCTGCCGTCACCACCACGTCCGCCGAGCCGTCTGCAACTGCGGGCGAGGGCCCTTCTGGCCGAGCAGGAAGCAGACGATGGACAGAGTTGAGGTCGGGGGTCCTCAGGAGCGCGTCATCTTCACCGAGGTGCAACACGGAACCAACGGCGTACCGTTCAGCATGCTGGTTGCCGTGGAACTCGGGGGCCTCACAGCCGGTCGAGAAGTGGCATCCCATTACGTGAGCGGTTTCGATGACCTGGTGCTGTTCTTCGTCGACCTGGCCGAGAACTGGCGGGGCTGGGACGGGGAACGGACCTACGAGTCGATGGAACACGACTTCCTACTGGTGGCGCGCCACACCGGAAGCCACGTCAAGCTGAGCTTCACGCTCCAGGATCCCTCCTTTCCGGAAGAATGGTGCGTCCGCGGCACGGTGACCCTCGACGCCGGCGAAGAGCTCAGCCGCGCCAGCGAAGACATCCAGGACCTGTTCACGGCTTCACATGGGACTTCCTCATAAGGCGTATGTTGCCGGGCGCTCACGTCATGCCAGGCTGCTAGGTTCGTTTCATGCCAGCTGATCTGAGAACGTCCCTCGATGGCATTCTCGCGCACCTCGTGACGCTTGACCGGCCCGTCACGCAGGTCTTGAAAGACGGCCTTCCCGAGGGACATGCCGCGAGCAGGGCATCCGGTGCCGGGCTCGTACTGCCCACCGACGTCGCCAATCTCTACGAATGGCGCGACGGAACCCTGGACTATCCCGGCGCAATTCTCGACGACATCCACATCATCCCGGGCTTCTACTTCCCTAGCCTCGACGAGGCACTAGCAAACCACGCAGTCTTCCGCGACGACACCCGGTGGAACCCGGCGTGGCTGCCGCTGCTGGCTAACGGGGGTGGCGACTTCTTCGCGGTGGACTGCTCCGGCAACCCCGGCAGCTGGGGGCACGTACGCCACTTCATGTTGGGCGACCCAGAACACCACGTGCTGTACCTGACCGTAGCGTCGATGCTTGAGACCTTCGTAGCAGCCTTTGACCGCGGAATCTTCTTCCTGCACCCCTCCGGCTACCTTGACGCGGACGACGAAGCCTACGCGGCGCTGGCACGGTCCATGAACCCGGAAGCGCGGGGCTGGGATGCCTACTAATCGCACGGACGAGGCGCGGGTCGCATCGCCCAAGCGAGCCGCCCCGGACCCGGAGTGGGTGCAGATGTACCGGCAGGGCACGACAACCTCGATGATCGCGGTGGCCGCCGGCGTGGCCGAATCCACCGTCCGCTATCACCTGGGTATCGCGGCCAGCCAGGATGCCCGCCTCAGATCCGCCCACCGGGCAGCTGCGCGGCCAACAGGACCCCGCATTACCGCCGCCGGCCGACAGAACCTGGCCGATGTCCTGGCCCTCTACCGGGCCGAGGGCCGACTGCCGACCAAGCGGACCGCGAGGGAGCGGGCACTGGCGATCTGGCTGGCCCGCCGACGGGAGGAAGCCGCGGCGGGTGTCCCCTCCCCCGACTACGCCGCGGCGCTGGACGAGATCCCGGACTGGCGTACCCCGCCCACCAAGCAGGCCGATGACGCCGCCCGCTGGAACCAGCGCCTGGACGAGGTGGCCGCGTACCTGGCAGCCGGCAACCAGCTGCCCCGCCACAACAAAACCGAGGACAAAGATGAACGCACCCTTGGGGTTTGGCTGCACACCCAACGCATCGACTCCCGTGCCGGCCGGCTGACCGCCACAAGGGAAGCCCGGCTCAACGAGAAGGTCCCCGGCTGGAGGCAGGGTAGACCCCGTGGTGGCTACAAGGATCGGCAGAACGAGGCGGTAGAGCGGTGACGTGGACGGAAGCTTTGCAGCAGGTCGAGGGGAAGCTCAAGCCACTGCCGCTGGACGGTGATCACCGCGCCGTAAGCAACGCTGTCGCCGGTTGGGCCGTGGCTGGTTTCGCCGTGCGGGTTCTTCGCGGCCGAAGGATGCAAACAGCTGCGGACGTGTTTGACGAGTTCGCAGCGGCACTGCAGTTCCCGCTCTACTTCGGCTACAACAAAGACGCCTTCGATGAATGCATCTCCGACCTCGACTGGATACCCCCGGGCAAGGGCTACGTTCTGATCATCACCGAACCAGACCAAGTCCTGGCCGACGAACCACAAGCCTCCCTCGGATGGTTCATCGACGCGCTGAGCACCGCTGCCGACACGTTCGCTCAGTCGATCGATTCCGGCGAATGGTGGGACCGGCCGCCGGTACCATTCCACGTCGTCCTAGCTGGAACTGGCGATGTTCTGCAAGCCGCCCTGCGGTGGGCCGGGGTCGGTTTCACATCGACAGCTGTTTCAGTGCATGGCGAGGTGGGCGAGGCAACGTCCGCGTTGGACGAGTTCCTGACCGGAGAATTGAACGATTTCATCCGGCGACAGCTGCTTGCAGCCATCGAGCAGCTGCAGGCCGGTCGGCGCTATTTCAACTACAACACCTTCAACGTGCTGCTCGACGCCGACACTGCGATGGCCACAGTTGAGGACGAACTCGACGCGGGCCGACAAAGCACCATCCCACTTGGCCAGTTCGAAGAGCTCGTTCGGGCCACCGTTATCTGAGGCTCACGCCCCTCCAACGGGCGGCTACCGCAGGGCGGTGCGCAGTCGTTCGGCGAGGTCGTCGATGGATTCGCGCCATTCGGGTTGGTCGGCGTCGTCCCAGAGTTCTGCCAGTTCGGATTCCTCCCCCGCCACCCGGGACACCGTCTCCAGGGCCAGCTCTACGTCTTCGGAGGTAATTCCCCGTCCGTGCGCGGTCACCCAATCGGTAACGTTCTCCGGTAGGTCACCGGGCGGGTTGCCTTGGCTGGCGGAGATGACCTCGGCGGCCGCGACGGCGACGCACCCCTCCGGCGCCTCCACATAGCCCTCCCCTGCCTTGGCCAGCGCGGCGCGGACAACCTCAGTCCCGCCGGCGTCGAGCTCGTCCAGCCAGTCCAGCGCGTCGTCGTTCTCAAACGGCAGGTAGCCCCATGCACCCATCAATCGCCCCTTCTCGGTTTCCGGTGACACCATGATCGCAGAGTGGACCGCACCATGACCGATTAGAACTTCCACACGGCTTTCGACGGCGGCGGGCCACACGGCGAATCCTTCACCGGAGGATCCCAGGGGATGGGGTCCAGGGTTTTGTCGGCCACGACCGCCTGGGACGCTGTGTCGTAGCCCATCAGCCGCACGGCGCGGACTCCGATCCGCATGGCCACGGTAGTGTGCATCGCGGCACTGTAACGATGCCCGGCCGCGTACTGGGTGCAGGCGTCCTGGTCGGCCCGGTCCAGACATGTCACCTCATATTCGAGACCCGCGGTTCGAGGAAACATGGTGAAGTCCAGCTCCAGGATGCTGTACCGCATCATCGCGTCGCAGGAAGCATTCCCGCACCCGGTCAACAGGGACCCGGCCACCAGCATCGATGAGAGTGCATACCCCGTTGACCGCCCCATGGCTTCACCCTAGACCGGAGCTCAGGGGCGCGGTCCGGGCTGTGGAAACTGTTAGGGCACAATTGCAGGCACGGGGGATGAACTGTTGGAGGTACTGGGCGCTTCCGGCTCTGTCATCAGCGGCGAACTGGACTGGCCGCTGCAGGGGCTCCGGCACCCGCCCGAAGCCAACACCTCCGGCTGGTATGTACGGACCGGCGAATTGTTGCCCTACGCGGACTTCTTCCAGCCCTGGCATGCAGCCCACCTGGTCGAGCGCTGCCCGCAAGGTGAAAGTCTCCTGCAGATGCCGCCCGGTTCACGGTTCCTGCTCGCTCCCGGTTACGTGGACGTTTGGGATGACCCGGCATTGCTGGACCTCAGCGACTAGGATTCAGGGACGTCCCGCCAAGCCATTGCCCACGTAGAGTTCGGTGCATGAAGCTTTCCGACCTCTTCCTTCACCAGATACTGGGCTTACCCGGAGAACCTGAACACAATCCATTGACCATTGGATGGATCTTCGAGGACGCGCAGCTCTTAGACGTACGCATAGACGTACTCCACTCAGCTGTTGGTGTTTTGTTCGAGATCCGCTCGTCCTATCTTCCCGGTGAGCTCGACATTCAGTCCCTGAACTGCGGGGTCATGATCTTCCGCAAGACGTCAGCGGTGACGTGGACGAACTCTGACCCCAAGGACAGGCCAAACCCACAGGTATGGCCTCTGAATGAATGCCAGATTGAGCAGTTGCCCACCGGTGTGAAAGCGCATCCAATTGGAGAAATCAATGGGATGGATCTAATCGCCAACGCCGAATCCGTAGAGTTCTACGCAGGCAGACTCCCTGCTCTCCCTGACGACATACCCAGCTACCCTGACCACCTCGATGTGACCGGACTCGTTCCCGGGTGGGACATGGATTTCTCCCCAACGAACGTCTGGACCCTAGGGCCAGCAGCTTCCAAATCAGCCTGACCTCAGGGAAGGACTTCCGCGATATTGCATGAAGCTTCGCTGTAAGCGCCGCTAGAATGGGCCGGGTAAGGACGGATTGGGGGATCCAGGACGGCTGCGGCCGTTGTTCCGCTGGTCGGTCGCTGCCAGCGAACCAAGGATGCCATGACCTTCTTCCAGGACCTGCCCGCACCAGAAGAACCCCGCCGTGGCAGGACCGTCAGGTACGTTCCCCCGGCCTGGGCGGGTGCGCCGGCCCATGAACTGCCTGCAGTTGTTCACATCGGGGAGTTCCTGTACCGCAGCCAAAGCTTCATCATGGCCGTCGAGATGGCGAAGGTGTATTCGACCGGCTGCTCCTTTGACCTGACGTGGACACTGCGCCGCGCTGGGGAAAGCGACAAAGAGTGGGCTGAGCTGAATGGGGCATTTTTCGGTCACCCGCACAGCATTCAGGCCATAGAACGACGGCCCTTCGCCGCCCTTCTCTTCGGTGTTCAACTGGCCGACGGGACCAAGTCCCGGGCGGATTTAACCATGCACGGACGCTATCCTCCGGGAAGTGGGCAGCAGCCGGAGCCGCCGGTCCTCATCCTTCGAGGAAACGGAGGCGAAGGCGGCGACGACGAAATGGCCGGAAGGGGCAGCCTGTGGCTTTGGCCGTTGCCCCGGGCCGGAGACTTCCGCCTCGTAGCTCAATGGACCGACATGGGCATGCCCGAATCTTCCATCACCCTCGATGGCGCGCAGCTCAATGAGGCCGCAGCAGGTGCCCTGAAGTACTGGGTGGACGAAAGCGGACAAGGATGATGGACCCGGGCAGCATTGCCCCGACCCATGTCTTCGCGCCGGACACCTGGGGAATTGTCGACTGGGCCTCGACCAGGTGGGCCGCTAACCCCGACGTGAGCGGATTGACGTGAACCAAAAAAAGGAGCCGTCGTGGCCCTCGAGCGAAGTCTGGCCGTGGGTGGTCGGTATCCTCGTGGTGACGGTTTTTGTGCTCCCGTGGGCCCTCATGGAGGTGGGCCGCTGCGTCGATTACGCGCCCGGCTACGGAGAAAGCTTCTGTGAAAGCGGCCCAGTCATCGGCCGTCCGGCCGCAACGATCGTAGGAGCGGCGTCAGTTCTCCTCATCCTCTACTTCACGTACCGGATAATCGGAGTCCTCGTCCGGCGGAGAAGGATGGGCCGCCGCGAAGCGGCACTGAAGGATCTGTTGACGTTGAGTCGGCCCGTCACCGACGTACGGAGCAGCATTGCCGGCAGCAGCCGAACTGCGGTCGGACCCGTCATCCTCACTGTCCACCACATCCAGCACGTGTTGGAACTCTACGTTGCCGGAGACCTGAACGATGCCGCCCTCGAGGAATGGGCCGAAACTGTCCATTCACTGGATGACATCAGGTTCGATGCCAATGACCGGGACCTCATCGCCCAAGCAATCTTCGAACTGTCGACCCCAGAGCTATTCGAGCCCCTGCCTACAATCGCTGCCAAGTGGCGCGTGAGGATGACCTCACTCGGGAACGGAAAGCAAGGATAACCCCGCGTGGCTTCCTCGCCCTGCTCTTCCCTACCGACAATCGGCAACAGGCCCCACTGGTTCCATCAGACTTGCCAGCGCCTATGAGGATGACGCCTCGACGGCTTCCCGAATCCTCTGGAGCGTTTTCGGTCTTGCCGCGATCTCGATGACTCCGCCGTCTGAGTCGACACTGACGATCTGGAAACCGGGCGGCACGTCATGCCTGTTGTCGACACGGTCTGCGTACCGCGGCGCTGAAATGGTGCCAATCCCGGTCAAGGCCTTGCTGCGGCCGGTAGGCACCAGGTCCTCGTAGACGGCCGGTTGGAAGTCGATCCGGCCTGGCCCCGGATCGGCGATGCCCATCTGCCAGATGGTACTGAGAGAACCCGGTCTCGCACCGGGATAGCGCAGGAACATGAGCGCCTGTCCCCGCTCATCGAGCCTGGCGTCGGTCTTCCGGAACCGCCTCTGCGCGAACAGTGTCATTGCTGCGACCGCCAGCCCGTAGAAGATGCCATTGATCGCTGCAAAGCCCGCGTTGCGTCCAAAAATGAGACTGACGCCCAACCATAGGCAACCAGTGGCAACCCCGACCAGGAGGGCGTGCAGAATCGGATGCCTTCCGACCCACTCTCTCCATGCCGGCCATCCGCCCCGCGTTGACCCTCCGGCAGATGTTGGCTTGTTCATACCCGGCCGCGCCCCGGGTAGGGCTGACTCCACATAGTCCGATCCAAGCGGCAAGGTGCAGGTCAGGCAAGGCATTCGACCATCCTTGATCGAACTTTCAGTAACGCGGGCGCCACCTCTAGTAGTCGATGGACTTCCGGTCCATGGATTTGAGCGCGGCGAGGCGTGCTTCCACCTCAGTCTGCTCCCCGAGGTCTTCGAGAGAGGCGAACTGGGCGTCCAGGGATGAGGCGGCGAGTTCCTGCTGGCCGCGGACTGTGGCTTCCTGGCGGCGGATGTTCTCCTCGTACCGGCCAATGGCTGAGGTCGGGTCGCCGGCGTCCAGGGCTTTGAGGGCGTCGTTGACCTGGGTTTGGGTGGCGGCGACCCGGGCACGGTTGACCAGCTCGTTGCGCTTGGCGGTCAGCTCGCCGAGCTTGCCGCGCATCTGCTCCAGACCGCTCTTCAGCTTGTCGACGACCTCGTTCTGCGCAGCCAGCCCCGGCGCCTGGGCCTTGGCGGTGGTCTCGGCGGTCATCTGCCGCTGCAGGGCCAGCCGGGCGAGGGCATCAAACTTGTCGGCGTCCGCGCTGTTGCCGACGGCCCGGAATTCGTCGGCCTTGCGGGAAGCTGCGATCGCCTTGTTGCCCCAGGAGTTGGCTTCGTTCACGGCCCGGTTGTGGTCGTCCTCGGCCATCCGGAGGTTGCCGATCGTCTGCGCGATCGCGGCCTCGGCTTCACGGATGTTGTTCGAGTAGTCGCGGACCATCTGGTCCAGCATCTTCTGCGGGTCCTCCGCGGAGTCCAGGAGGGCGTTCAGGTTGGCCTTGGCGAGCTGGGCGACGCGGGCGAAAATACTCTGCTTCACGAGGGTCTTTCTATCGGTGGAATTTGCATCCTATGTGTGCGGCAGGGGCGGGTGCCAGTACCGGAAGTTGGCTTCACCGGTCGGTTCCTTCCTGCTCAACCGTCAGGGCCTTTGCCCCGCACAGGAGCTGCGCCTTGTTGTTGGTATCGAGCCGACAATCCTGGTCGGCCACCCGCGGCCAGCCGCCGAGCTCATAGGCTCGGCGTGCCCACTTGTAGTGGAACTCGTCCTGCTGGGTGTAGATGTCGACGCTGTCACCGTCGAAGCCGTCTTGGACGAGGAGAACTGACTGTCCGTCTGCCGCCGTGACTTTCACATCGTCGGTGACCCCCACCGTGCCGATGATCGCGAAAATGAGCATGATGCCGAGGTACGGTAGCGACGCGGCTGCCGCCAAACCCGTGATCCAGCCGACGGTGCGCCGCAAAGCCTTTCTGGTGATTCGGCCGATGAGGGTCGGGACCAGGAACATCAGGCTCCCGGCGCCGGCGAAGGATGCCAGGATCATCAGCCCGTAGACGGCGTTCGATGCCCGTACGCCGATGTAGAGCAGCAACCCCTGGTCGGCAGCCTGGCTGTCCGCCGTGTTCACTACCATTCCGCAGGCGGCGATCACCACAGCAGCGACAAGAAGGGTTAAGCCCCAAGCCTCACCGCGCCTCACGTGCGTCCAGGCCAGGCAGCAGTCGACCTATCAGCCCGTTTCCGGGCGTCCTCTATGGTCTGTGCCACCGCGACGTGGATGACTTCCAGCAGCGCCAGGGCCAGCATCACCAGCAGGGTCTCGAAGGCGAGGATGAATTCGATGAGCCCTCCGGAAGTGTCGCGCCTCCACTCGGAGGGGGCTGTGTTGCTGGCCTGGACGCCGAGCAGGACGAACACCACCACGGTGACCGCCAGGCCGCCGAAGAGGGCCCAACGGGTGTAGCGGTAAGCGCCCCCCTTTCCCATCGCATGAAGACCGACGTGCCCCAGCCAGAGATCGCCGGCGATCACCGGCACCACCAGGAACGGGCTCACTTGGCAGCGATTTCGTTGCGGCGGAAGGTCCCGGCGATGGAGAGTTTCTTGCCGTATTCGATGGACCCGTAGCGGAACAGGTGCACAGCAAGGCGCAAGATGAGGATGCCGACGACGAACAGTTCGGCGATGACGATGCCGGCCTCGACCGGGCTGAGGGTGCCGAAGCCGTTGCGGAGCATTGCGGTGACCGGGGCGGTCAGCGGGAAGTACGTGAAGATCTGCACTATGAGGGCTTCGGGGTTGGAGATGACCAGGCTGAATGTGTAGAAGGGGATGAACATCATGGCCATCAGCGGGCCGAAGATAGTGCCGGCTTCCTTGGCGGTCGGCATGACCGCACCGATGGCGACGAGGACCCCGGTGAAGACGGTGAACCCGCCGAGCAGGAGCAGCGCCCCGGTGATCATCGGGCCGGGTTCGAAGACGAGGGCGGACAGGTCCATGTCGGGCAGGGCCAGGGAGTCACGGAAGAACAGGTAGGCGAGCCCGACCGGGGCGAGGAACACCAGGATCTGGACGAGCCCGACCATGAACAGGGAGATGATCTTTCCCGTGATCAGGGTGGTCGGGTTCAGCGTGGTCAGGATCATCTCCGTGACCCGGTTTTCCTTCTCCTCCAGGGTGGAGTTCAGCATCTGGTTGGAGAGCAGGATCATCGAGATGTAGAAGACCACCAGGAAGAGCAGGGGCGGGATCACCCCGCCGATGCCCGCGGCGACCTGTCCGTCCTTGAAGGTCTCGGCGTCGAACTTCACCGTGTCCGTCAGTGCGGCTGTCAGTTTCGGTGAGCCGACCTGGTACTCGGCGGAGGCCTCCAGCAGCTGCTTGGCGACGGCCTCATACTTGCCGTTCTCGAACATGCCCACGTCCGCGCCGTAGATGTTCACCGGCTCCGTCGTCGGGTCGGCCGGGTATTGGAAGTAGGCCTCACTGGTCCCGTTCCTCACGGCCTCGATGGCGGCCTCCGGGTTGTCGGTGTAGGTGCCGCCGGCGGCCTTGGCGCCGGGGGACATGATGATCCCGGACGCGTCGCTGTACGTGAAGGCGAAGCGGGCGCTCTTCTGCGCCTCCGCACTGTCCTTGGTGCTGGAGTTGGAGGCGAACACCAGGGCGAAGACCACGATCAGGATGACCGGGATCGCCAGGGTCGCGATGACGAAGCCCTTCTTCTTGATGGTCCGGGTGAATTCGAACCCGATGACGGTGCCGAGATTGTGCCGTGCCAGTGCCATTACGCCTCCGCCGGTTCGTTCTGGTCACCGTAGACCTGGAGGAAAATCTCATCCAGGGAAACCCTCGCCGGGGTGAAGGACTTCACGGCGACGCCGGCGTCCACGAGCTCACGCAGGACCGCGGCCTCCCCCGCCCCAGGCCGGGGTGCCAGGTCGGCACGGCCGTCACTGTCCGAGACGACGTCGTAAAGGTTCGAGGACGGCAGCGCACCGTCGTAGACGACCCGGTAGACGGTCCCGCCAAACTGCTCCTGGACCTCGGTGACGGTCCCGTAGGCGCGGGAGACTCCGTCCTTGAGGAGGATGACCCGGTCGCAGAGCCGTTCGACCTCTTCCATCTGGTGGGTGACCATGATGACAGTCGCCCCGGCCCGTTTCTGGTCCTCGATGATGTCCATCAGGAGCCGCCGGTTCACCGGGTCGAAGCCCTTGGTGGGTTCGTCCAGGATCAGCAGTTCCGGGTCGTTCATGATGGTCACCCCGAGCTGGACCTTCTGCTGCTGGCCGCCAGAGAGCTTGTCCAGCCGGACCTTGGCCTTCTCCGGAATCCCAACCCGCTCGAGGTAGGATTCGGACCAGGACCGGGCGGCGGCCTTGGACAGGCCCTTGAGCCGGCCGAAGTAGACCATGACGTCCAGGACGGGTTCCTTCTTGTACAGGCCGCGCTCCTCCGGCAGATACCCCAGCCGCGCACCGTCCCGCGGTTCGAAGACCTTCCCGCCGATATGCAGCGTCCCGGCCGTCGGCTGGTAGATGCCCAGCAGCGCCCGCAGGGTCGTGGTCTTCCCCGACCCGTTCGACCCCAGGAAACCGAACGTCTCCCCCGCCCTCACGTCAAACGACAGGTCCCGGATGACCGTGGTGTCCCCGAAATCCATCCGAAAATCCTTGATGCGTACAAGCGGCTCCACCGCGTCCCCCAAACTCATGGATTGAAGCCTATCTGCCACCCGAACCTTCCTTTGATCGAAGGCATGCGTAGGCGATGTGGTTGCTGACGCGGGATGATGGCCTTTACCTCTCCCCTGAATAGTAAGTAGGCTTAGTTTTAGATGGGGTGTGGCTCTAGCAATGGGACGCACCTCATCGTGCAGCCTCTGCCCCGCAGACGTACCTACGTGTCCCTGGGCCGCCAAAACGAGCATTTGGTACACGAGTGCGTCCGGGAGGATTCCGTAGCGCAGGTGCCTCCCCAGCCGCCGTTGGCTCCTCGCTTCTCTGTTTGCTCCTAGACTGTCGCCATGACCACTGCCCACGCCCACTTTCGTGATGCTGTATCGGCTTGCTTGATCGCCCATGACCTCCTCGGCGTCCTGGACCTGGGCGCGCCGGAGAACGAATACGACCCCGAGGCGGAAGACTTCACGCGGCTGCTTGTGGCCGGGGAGCCGGTCACGGCCGAGGTCGTCGCAGCTGTCTGGCACAAATGGTTCGGGGACCCGGGCCAGCAGGCGCCGGCTCCCACGCAGGAGATGGCAGCGCTGGCTGCCGATCTGCAGGCCATCGCCCTGGCGGGACGGTAGAAGCCCCGATGGCACCGTCTTCGTCCTCAGCCGTCGAGCATTTCGGTGAGCTCGTCCGCCCTGGCAAGTACGGGCTGCGCCTGACCCGTGAGATGTACGCCCTGGCGAACAAGAGGTCCTCGACCAGGATCCCGGAGCACCTGCTCACGGATGAGCTGCGGGCTGCACTCCGGCCACATTTCGAGGACGATGATCTGACCATCCGCACGGACGAATACTGCCGACGCCACCGGGAGAAGGCGCTGGAGAACTTCGACCTGAACATGGCCTTCCTCGCCTCGATCCCCCCGGAGACCTTTGAGGACGCGCTGCAGGAGATGCTGCGGAAACACAAGCGGATGCGGCCGGTGACCGACCTGAAGGCCCTGGATGGCGACTGGGGCGCGTACGTGCTGGTGCTGGACGACTACCGGCAGGCCTACATTGGGCAGGCATGGGATATGCGGAAGCGGGTCAAGGCGCACTGGACCGGCACCAAGCAGTTCGACCGGCTGCTGTGGGGCGGGGTCGAAGAGTCGGTGATGTCCATCGACTCTTTCCGGCCCTTGGACACCACCCGCATCTTCGCCTGCAAAACGATGCACTACGACGCACTGGAGACCCGGCTGGTGAACACCTTCCCGCCCGATTTCCTGCTCAATCGCATCGGGGGCGGCGCGGTGAGCGGAATGCGCGGCGTGTTTATCGCGGCCGAGATGAAGCGCCGGCAGCTGGTGGCACCGCCTGGTTCCGGCCAGCAGAGGCGCAAACACTCAGC
This sequence comes from Pseudarthrobacter sp. 10T415, assembly GCF_056394175.1. NCBI lineage: Bacteria > Bacillati > Actinomycetota > Actinomycetes > Micrococcales > Micrococcaceae > Pseudarthrobacter > Pseudarthrobacter sp. 10T415. The sequence continues at coordinate 19,677 of NZ_JBFTHJ010000012.1, forward strand.
CGTCGCTCAGGAACCGCCCCTAGAGTGAGGACAGGGCCGGCGGCGGGGACGCCCGTCTGAGACCGTGGGTGTTCCACCCAGCCGCCGCCGGCCATCACTCACTCCGCTTCGTCGAGGTGGAATTCGACCCGGTACTTCATGAAGCGGATGTTCCTCGTCATGGACAAGGCCCGCTTGATTCGCAGGTCGTCCTCCTGGGCGATGATGACTCCTTCTACGCTCTGGCCGGGCTCGAGCAACGCGTCCTGTACGTAGCCCATGTAGCGCTGAATCTGGCCGACTACGGCGTCACTGGCCCGCCCCCGCTTCAGCTCGACCACCAGGAGCCGGGTCCGGTCTTTGCTGATCGCCAGGATGTCCATCGGGCCGGTGTCCGACGGGTACTGCTGGCCAACCGCCTGCCCGTCCTCTGTGTAGATGTCGTATTCCCGACCCAGCGATGTGCTGGCCCAGTTGTGGACCAGGAACTCTTCGAGCTGCTTCTCCAGCTGGAAGGCCAACTGTTCCTGCACTTCTGAAGCGATGGCCTGAACCACAGGCTGGCCCGTCTCGGTGAGCTGGGTGAGGCTGGCCAGTTCTGCGGCGTGGGCTTCCAGCTGGAACACCGTCATCGGCACCGCGGCGGTGGACGCCAGGGTCGGGCTCATATCGTCCCGGTTAATCGAGCCCTTCCAGTCCACCGGCCGCCGGTGCGGCAGGTCCGTGCCCGGATGGTATTCGTACCCGCCGGTCACCAGGCCGTACTGGTAGGTTCGGTCAGGCTTCGGCGCCAGCACCAGATCCCCGACGGTGATGCCTTCGGAAGCGGCCCAGAGGTTCCCCATCGCCAACCCCACCGACACCCGCGTCTTCTCCGGGTGCATCTCCTGGTAGATGCCGTTCATCGCCTCGCGGAACACCTCCGCTCCCCCGCCCAGGTGCGGCCGGATGTCGTAGTCACCGATGAAGTCCACACCCAGATACGCGCTGCGGATCATCTCATCGGCGAACTGTCCGCCGCGGCCCTGCCGGACCACCCATGCTGTCGTCATTGCTCTCCCAAAATCCATGGCCCGTTATGGGCTGCAGTTGAAGGTATCAATTCAGGGGCACGGCGCGACGATTGACACTAGCGACTTGGGTGAAGTGCGGGAGAATAACGTATGCCCGATCGCAGAGCTCCTGAAAAGACTCCGGTTGCACTCGGTGACCAGCCGAGTACAGAGGAACGAGACGCTTTGCCACAAGTTCAGGCGGCCACAGTGGATCCAGACGACTTGGCGATTTGGATCGCGGCTGCTCAGCTCACCGGGGTCAATCTGGCCTTCGACCGTGTCCCGATGAGCCGCTGCTTGGTCAGGGGCTGGCCTTCCAAGAGCGGTGAACCTGCTTTGCCGGGAAGAATCTCACTCAACTTTGCGATTTCCAGGATGTGCTCCGAAGTGAAAACAATCTTCCCCTTTCCCCAGCATGCGTGAGGGAAGCGTCCGCTGGTCGCGCCACCGCGCAGCCAGGACTCCGTGCAGCGCATCAACGCTGCTGCTTCGGCAGGCTCAAAAAATTCGATGTCCACGGCGTCTCCCAAGGAAAGGTGCAGGTTTCTCAGGTTCATGCCCGTCGGGGGGACTCGCCAACATGACTAAATGTCTCATCCGCAGGTGAGGAAGCCCCTGAAGGAGATCGACTGCACGCTCGCTATAGCCGCTGGAAAGCCGTCACGGACCGCTCAGTGGCATCGGCACCCACCTGCAATGCCTCGGGCATCAGGTGACCGTACACCTGCTCAGTTGTCTTCGTGGAGGTGTGCCCCAGCCGGCGCGAGATCGTAAACAGCGGCACGCCGTCCGCGATCAGCCAGGACGCATGAGTGTGCCGCAGATCGTGAATTCTTGGGTTCTTAGTCAGGCCGATCGCGTGAGCCGTGCGAACGGCAGGGACCCAGTAATCGTCCCAGTAAAGCTTATGAACGATCCGGCCGCCCTTGGGTGTCATGAACACCAGGTCCTTCCCTGGCCGGCTTGCCACCAGCGGGATCAGCAGCTCCACCAGCGCCGGGTTGAGCCCAATGGTCCTCTTGCCAGCACCCGTCTTTGTCGCACCAACATAGAACTGGTTCTGCCCATCCCGTTTCCAGGCCTTGTTAATCCGAGCCGTGGGCGGTTTCGACAGCAGGTCCACGTCCGCAACAGTCAGTGCAGTGGCCTCTCCAAAACGCGTGCCGGTCATGACCAGGAAGTCCGTGAAGGCCTTGTACCGCTCGCCCATCCCCTCCATGACCAGCCGGTACTCGGCGTGCGTCAGGAACATGGCCTCATCCTCAGCCTTCTCAATGTTCGGCAGCTGCACACCCCGACAGGGATTGCGACTTATGTAGCCGAGCATCTCTGCAGTGTTCATGGCAGCCGATATCAGACCGTGGATATTGTGGATCGTCTTCGGCGCCTTGCCCTTGGCCAACATCGACTTAACCCAGTGCGCCATGCCGCGATAGTCAAGCTTCTCTACGGGGACATGACCGATGACTGGCCGGATGTGAAGATCCAGCATCGTCTGATACGTCTTGATCGTCCCGCTCGAAGGTCGGACCAGCAGGTCGATGTGTTCCTGGATGACTTCTGCCACAGTAGGAGAGCGCTTTTCATTCGTCAGGATGACGTGCTGGGCCAGTTCGAAAGACTGACCGTTGGCGTCCAACAACCTTTTGAGGGTTTCTGCCTCTGTCAGAGTCGTAACGGTTAGGCCCTGCGAGGCACGGGTCTTCGGGTCCCGCCAGCAAACCATGTAGGACGGTGAACCGTCCTTTCTGGAGCGTTTGCGGATCCTGGCCATGAAAAAATGCTACGCCGCTGTCCACAGTTTGGGCGTTTTTGTCCACACCCAGCCGTCTAATTCGCCTCTGACCTGCGGAAACACTGTGCCCGAGGTGGGACTCGAACCCACACACCTTTCGATACCGCATTTTGAGTGCGGCGCGTCTGCCAATTCCGCCACTCGGGCGCGGAATACGTGAAGTCCAGCGGGTACGCCCACAGCTGATTGTGAGCAACGCGATCGCTTCACGTACGCGGAATTACTCTACATGCAGATAGGCTGAAGTCCAGAATCGCGCCGCCGTTGCCGCAACCGACCATGCAGGCCAAGTAATAACCGCGGTGGCACCTAAGATAGTGATGTCCCGCCGTACCCCTCCCAAGGAGATCCCGTGACTGAACAGACGGAGTCCAAATCCACATCCCAGCCGGCGCGCCGCGTCATTGTGGCTGAGGATGAAACCCTCATCCGCCTCGACATCATCGAGATCCTGCGCGGCGAAGGCTACGACGTTGTCGGCGAGGCGGACAACGGCGAAAAGGCCGTGCAGCTGGCCGAGGAACTCAAGCCGGACCTGGTCCTGATGGACGTCAAGATGCCCGTCATGGATGGAATCTCCGCTGCTGAGAAGATCGTCAAGGCACGCATCGCGCCCGTCGTGCTGCTGACCGCCTTCAGCCAGAAGGAACTGGTTGAGCGTGCACGTGACGCCGGCGCCATGGCCTACGTCGTGAAGCCCTTCACGCCCGCGGACCTCATCCCCGCCCTCGAGATAGCGCTCTCCCGCCACGAGGAGATCAAGGCCCTCGAAAGCGAGGTCTCCGACCTCCAGGAGCAGTTCGCCACCCGCAAGCTCGTCGAACGCGCCAAGAGCCTGCTCACCACCAAGATGGGCCTCACCGAGCCCGAGGCCTTCCGCTGGATCCAGAAGACTTCCATGGACCGCCGCCTCAGCATGCGTGAGGTCGCCGAAACCATCATCAACCAGGTCAACTAGCCGGGGCCAGGCCCGGAGCGATTACGACGACGGGCCGCACCAAAGCGAAAAGGACCCCTGCCAGCCGGCAGGGGTCCTTTTCCGTTCAGAAGGACTAGGCCTTCTTCTTCTTTTCCGGCCAGGGGCCGAGCTTTTCCTTGTTGCTGGTGACTTCTCCCCCGCGGATGGAGTCGGCGAGGTCGCCCACCTTGTGCACCTTCAGCGAGTTCGTGGAACCGGCTTTTCCGGGAGGGGACCCGGCGGCGATGACCACCAGGTCGCCGTCCTCAACGAGCCCCATGTCCGAGAGGCTGCGGTCCACCTGCGCGGTCATGGCGTCGGTGTGATCCACCATCTGCACCAGCACCGGCTGGATACCCCAGGTGAGGGCCATCTGGTTCCAGACCTGCTCCACCGGGGTGAAAGCGAAGACCGGCTTGATGGGACGCAGGCGGGACAGGCGGCGGGCCGAGTCACCGGACTGCGTGAACGCACAGATGTACTTGGCGTCCAGCTGATCGGCGATTTCGACGGCGGCACGGGTGATGGCGCCGCCACGGGTCTTGGGCTTGGTCCCCAGCGGGGGAACGCGCTCCAGGCCGTGGACCTCGGTGGATTCAATGATCCGGGCCATGGTCTTGACGGTTTCGATCGGGTACTTGCCCACGCTGGTCTCACCGGACAGCATGACGGCGTCCGCACCATCGAGCACTGCGTTGGCGCAGTCGGAGGCCTCGGCGCGGGTGGGGCGCGGGTTATCGATCATGGATTCGAGCACCTGGGTGGCCACGATGACCGGCTTCGCCCAGCGGCGGGCCAGCTCGACGGCGCGCTTCTGCACGATGGGAACTTCCTCGAGCGGCAGTTCAACGCCGAGGTCGCCACGGGCCACCATAATGGCATCGAACGCGTCGATGATCTCGGAAAGCTGGTCCACGGCCTGCGGCTTCTCGATCTTGGCGATCACCGGCACGCGGCGGCCTTCCTCGTCCATGATCTCGTGCACACGAACAATATCCTGCGCGTCGCGGACGAACGACAGGGCGACCAGGTCCACACCGCGGCGCATGGCCCAGCGGAGGTCCTCCTCGTCCTTTTCGCTCAGTGCGGGAACGTTGACAGCAACGCCGGGCAGGTTGATGCCCTTGTTGTTGGACACCATTCCGCCGACTGTCACTTCGGTGACTACCTTGACGTTGTCCACGGCCGTGGCACGCAGCGCCACTTTGCCGTCGTCAATCAGCAGTGCGTCGCCCACGTTGACGTCTTCAGTGAGACTCTTGAGCGTGGTGGAGCAGATGTCCTTGGTACCGGGAACGTCCTCGGTGGTGATCGTGAAGACATCCCCAACGGCCAGGGCGTGCGGACCGTCAACGAAACGGCCCAGGCGGATTTTGGGACCCTGCAGGTCGGCCATGATGGCAACCGGTTTGCCCAGGTCCGAAGCGGCCTTGCGGACGTTCTCATAGGTGTTGTCATGCACGGTGTAGTCGCCGTGGCTCATGTTCATGCGGGCAACGTCAACGCCGGCTTCCAGCACCGCGAGGGTGTTCTCGTAACTGGCGATGGCCGGACCGAATGTCGCCACAATTTTTGCGCGTCTCATATACCTACCCTATTGGTCACTTGCATTGGTTAAGTTGTCGAGGAGGTGAACCCTCCATGCACCGCTGGAGGACGGCGGTTAGAGGACGGCGATGGCGCGGTCCGTCGGCGCAACAGGCGCCGGCAGGATGGTGCTGCCCATCAGGTACTTGTCCACTGCCGCAGCGGCGGCGCGGCCTTCCGCGATCGCCCACACGATCAGGGACTGGCCACGGCCGGCGTCGCCGGCAACGAAGACGCCCTCAGTGTTGGTCATGTAATAGCCGTCGCGGGACACGTTGCCGCGGCCGTCGAATTCGGCCTTCACCTGTTCGGTGATGTTTGCAGGCTCTGCGCCGGTGAAGCCCAGCGATAGGAACACCAGGTCCGCGGGGATGACCCGCTCGGTGCCTGCCTTGGGCAGCCGCTTGCCGTCAACAAACTCGGTTTCGGCAACCTTGACGCCGGTCAGCTTGCCGTTTTCTCCAACGAACCCGATGGTGGAGGCAAGGTAGGTACGCTCGCCGCCTTCTTCGTGGGCGCTGGCAACTTCGAACAGGGTGGGGAACGTCGGCCAGGGCTGGTGGCCGGCACGCTCGGCCGGCGGCTGCTTGCCGATGGCCAGCGTGGTCACCGAAGCAGCGCCGTGGCGGTGCGCGGTGCCGAGGCAGTCCGCTCCGGTATCGCCGCCGCCCAGGATCACCACATGCTTGCCCTGTGCGTGGATCTGGTTCTCGATGGACTCCCCCGCAACTGCGCGGTTGGCCGGAACCAGGTAATCCATGGCAAAGTGCACGCCGTCCAGGTCACGGCCCGGGATGGGCAGGTCGCGCGGCACGGTGGCGCCGGTGGCGATGACCACGGCGTCGTACCGGCGGCGCAGCTGTTCCCACGTGACGTCGGTACCAACAGCAACGCCTGTGCGGAAGCGGGTGCCCTCGGCCTTCATCTGCTCAAGCCGGCGGTCCACCTGCTCTTTTTCCATCTTGAAGTCGGGGATGCCGTACCGCAGCAGGCCGCCGATCTTGTCGTCCCGTTCGTAGACGGCAACGGTGTGGCCAACGCGGGTGAGCTGCTGGGCAGCGGCCAGGCCGGCAGGGCCGGACCCGACGACGGCCACGGTCTTGCCTGTGAGACGGTGCGGCGGCAGCGGGTTGACCCAGCCGTTGTCGAAGGCCTCATCGATGATGGAGACCTCAACCTGCTTGATGGTCACCGCGGGCTGGTTGATGCCCAGCACGCAGGACGCCTCACAGGGGGCGGGGCAGAGCCGGCCGGTCCATTCCGGGAAGTTGTTCGTGGCGTGCAGGCGCTCGATGGCTTCCTCGCCCTTGTCCCGCCACGTGAGGTCGTTCCATTCAGGAATGAGGTTGCCCAGCGGGCAGCCCTGGTGGCAGAACGGAACGCCGCAGTCCATGCAGCGGCCCGCCTGGGCCTTCAGAGTGCCCTTCTCCTGGGCCTCGTAGACCTCTTTCCAGTCCATGATGCGGACGGGAACGGGACGGCGCGGCTGGGTTTCACGCTGGCGTACTTTCAGAAATCCGCGTGGGTCAGCCACCGGTAACCTCCAGGATTCGAGACCAAACTTCTTCGCCGTCGGGGTCAAGGCCCTCTTCGATGGCGTCAAGACGGGTTTGCAGCACGGCCGCGTAGTCGCGCGGCAGCACCTTGGTTATGCGGGCAGCGGTGTCATCGAAGTTCTCGAGCAGGCGCGCGGCCAGCTGCGAATCGGTTTCCTCGATGTGCTTCACCAGCAGCCCGTGGACGATGTCGCGGTCCTCGGCGTCCAGTTCGCGCAGCTGCAGCTCACCGGATTCGAGGGCCTGCTTGTTGACGCGGGTGGTCCGCAGGTCCAGGACGTACGCGGTTCCGCCGGACATGCCGGCACCGAAGTTACGGCCCGTGCGGCCCAGGATCAGCGTCTGGCCGCCGGTCATGTACTCGCAGCCGTGATCGCCAATGCCTTCGACGACGGCAGTGGCACCGGAGTTGCGGACCAGGAAGCGTTCGCCCACCTGGCCGCGCAGGAACATCTCGCCACTGGTGGCACCGTAACCGATGACGTTGCCGGCGATGACGTTGGTCTCCGCCTTGAACACGTTGGTGCGGTCCGGGCGGACGATGATCCGGCCGCCGGAGAGGCCCTTGCCCACGTAGTCGTTGGAATCGCCGAAGAGCCGCAGCGTGATGCCGGCGGGCAGGAAGGCGCCCAGCGACTGACCGGCGGTGCCGTTCAGGGTGATGTCGATCGTGTCCGTGGCCAGCACATCGGTGCCGAACGCCTTGGTGACGGTGTGGCCCAGCATCGTGCCCACCGAGCGGTCGGTGTTGATGACGTCCACGGTGATCTTCACCGGGCTGCGGTCCGTGAGCGCTTCGGTGGCCATGGTGATCAGGCGCTGGTCGAAGTGCTTGTCCAGCTCGTGGTTCTGGCCGGTCATGTTGCGCAGCGGCGCGTCGTCGTCGAACTCAAGGCCATGCAGGATCGGATCCAGGTCCAGTCCGTCGGCCTTCCAGTGGTCAACAGCTTCACGGGTGTCCAGGACCTCAGCGTGGCCGATGGCCTCTTCAAGGCTGCGGAAACCAAGCTCCGCCAGGATCTCGCGGACTTCCTCCGCCAGGAACTCGAAGAAGTTGACCACGAACTCGGGCTTGCCGCTGAAGCGGGCCCGCAGTTCGGGGTTTTGGGTGGCCACGCCCACCGGGCAGGTGTCCAGGTGGCAGACGCGCATCATGATGCAGCCTTCCACCACCAGCGGAGCGGTGGCGAAACCGAACTCCTCGCCACCCAGCAGCGCAGCGATGACAACGTCGCGGCCGGTCTTGAGCTGGCCGTCTACCTGCACCACCACGCGGTCTCGCAGCCCGTTGAGCATCAGCGTCTGCTGGGTCTCGGCAAGGCCGAGCTCCCACGGAACACCTGCGTGCTTCAGCGAGTTCAGCGGCGAGGCGCCGGTGCCGCCGTCGTGTCCGGAGACGAGTACGACGTCGGCCTTCGCCTTGGTCACGCCTGACGCCACGGTGCCGATCCCGACTTCCGAGACGAGCTTCACGTGCACACGGGCCGAGGGGTTGGCGCGCTTCGCATCGTAGATGAGCTGCGCGAGGTCCTCGATCGAGTAGATGTCGTGGTGCGGGGGCGGCGAGATGAGTCCCACGCCGGGGGTCGAGTGGCGGGTCCGGGCCACCCATGGGTAGACCTTCTGAGCCATCAGCTGGCCGCCTTCGCCGGGCTTGGCACCCTGGGCCATCTTGATCTGGATGTCGTCGGCGTTGGTCAGGTAGAGGCTGGTCACGCCGAACCGTCCGGAGGCGATCTGCTTGACGGCGGACCGGCGCTCCGGATCCAGCAGACGGTCCACGTCCTCGCCGCCTTCACCGGTGTTGGACTTGCCGCCCAGCCGGTTCATGGCGATGGCCAGGGTTTCGTGCGCTTCCTTGGAGATGGAGCCGTAGCTCATGGCTCCGGTGGAGAACCGCTTGACGATGCTGGAGACGGGCTCCACTTCCTCGAGCGGAACGGAGGGGCGCCCGTCCTTGAACTTGAGCAGGCCGCGCAGGGTCATCAGGTTGGTGGACTGGTCGTCCACGCCCTTGGTGTAGGCCTTGAAAATGTCGTAGCGGCGTTCGCGGGTGGCGTGCTGCAGCCGGAAGACGGTCTCCGGGTTAAACAGGTGCGGTTCGCCGTCGCGGCGCCACTGGTACTCGCCACCGCCCAGCAGCGGGCGGTGCGGCTGCTCGATGCCGCCCTCGGGGTAGGCCATCTGGTGCCGCGCGGAAACCTCAGCTGCGATGACGTCCAGGCCGACGCCGCCGAGCTGGGAGTGGGTTCCGGCGAAGAATTCGTCCACCAGGTCCTGGCCCAGGCCGAGCGCCTCGAACGTCTGCGCACCGGTGTAGGAGGCCACGGTGGAGATGCCCATCTTGGACATGATCTTCAGGACGCCCTTGCCGAGTCCCTTGATCAGGTTGTAGACGCCGTCCTGCGGGGTCACGCCGGTGACGTCGCCGGCCGCGATGAGCTGCTCCACGGATTCCATGGCCAGGTACGGGTTCACGGCGGAGGCGCCGTAGCCGATCAGGACTGCAACGTGGTGCGTCTCGCGGACGTCGCCGGCCTCGACCACCAGGGCGGTCTTGGTGCGGTTGGCGCTGCGCAGCAGGTGGTGGTGCACGGCGCTGACCAGCAGCAGCGACGGGATGGGCGCCCACTGGGCGTTGGAGTCACGGTCGGACAGCACGATGTACTGCACGCCGCGGTTAATCGCACCGGAAACCTGCTCGCAGATTTCGGTGAGGCGGGCGCGGAGCGCGTTCTCGCCGCCTTCGGGGCGGTAGAGGCCGCGGACCTTCATGGACAAGCGGTCGCCGTCGGGGCTTTCGATGTTGGCGATCTTGGCGAGCTGGTCGTTGTTGATCACCGGGAACGGCAGCTGGACCTGGGGCTGGCGGACCTGCTTGGTGTCCAGCAGGTTGCCGTTGGGGCCGATCGCACAGGTCAGCGAGGTGACCAGTTCTTCGCGGATGGCGTCCAGCGGCGGGTTGGTGACCTGCGCGAACGACTGGACGAAGTAGTCGAACAGCAGGCGCGGGCGCTTGGACAGCACGGCAACCGGGGTGTCGGAACCCATGGCGCCGAGCGGTTCGGCACCGGTGCGGGCCATCGGGCCCAGCAGGATCTTCAGTTCCTCGGTGGTGTAGCCGAAGGTCCGCTGGCGGATGTTCACGGACGCGGCCGTGTGCACCACGTGCTCGCGCTCCGGCAGTTCGTTGAGGTCAATCAGGTTGTCCTTGACCCACTCAGCCCACGGGTTGGCGGCGGCCACCTCGGCCTTGACCTCTTCGTCGTCAATGATGCGGCCGGCGTCGGTGTCCACCAGGAACATCTTGCCCGGGGACACACGGCCCTTCTTGACCACGCGGGAAGGCTCGACGTCGATGACGCCCACCTCGGAGGCGAAGACGATCAGGCCGTCTTCGGTGATCCAGAAACGCCCGGGGCGCAGGCCGTTGCGGTCCAGCGTGGCACCCACCAGGTTGCCGTCCGTGAACGACACTGCGGCGGGTCCGTCCCACGGCTCCATCAGCAGCGAGTGGTACTCGTAAAACGCGCGGCGGGCCGGATCCATGGTGGCGTGGTTTTCCCAGGCCTCAGGAATCATCATCATGATCGAGTGTGTGATGGGGCGGCCCGAAAGCCACAGCAGCTCGGCCACCTCGTCGAAAGACGCGGAGTCGGAGGCACCGGGGGTGCAGATGGGGTACAGCTCTTCCGGCGAGTCACCAAGCAGCGGGTTGGCCAGCTGTGACTGCCGGGCGCGCATCCAGTTGCGGTTGCCCTTGACGGTGTTGATCTCGCCGTTATGGGCGATGGTCCGGAACGGCTGCGCGAGCGGCCAGGACGGGAACGTGTTCGTGGAGAACCGCGAGTGGACGATCGCCAGCTTGGTCTTGAAGCGCTTGTCCGACAGGTCCGGGTAGAACGGCTCCAGCTGGGCGGTGGTGAGCATGCCCTTGTAGACGATGGTCCGGGAGGACAGCGACGGGAAGTAGACGCCGAACTTGTTCTGGGCGCGCTTGCGGATCCGCCAGGCACGGGAATCGAGCTCGTTGCGCTCCAGGGTCTCGCCGGTGGCGGACGCGAAGAACGGCTGGGAGAAGTACGGCATGCAGGCGCGGGCCATGGCTCCGACGAGGTCGGCGACCACCGGCACTTCGCGCCAGCCGAGGACGGTGAGGCCCTCGTCAGCGGCCAGGCCTTCGATACCTGCCTTGGCGGCGTCGGCCTCGCGCTGTTCGGCCGGAAGGAAAGCGGTGCCGGCGACGTACTGGCCGGGTGCCGGCAGCTCGAATTCGGTGACGGCCCGGAAGAACTCGTCCGGGATCTGCATCAGCAGGCCAGCGCCGTCACCGGTGCCCTCGTCGGCGCCGACAGCGCCGCGGTGCTCGAGGTTGCGAAGCGCCGTGAGCGCGGCGTCGACAATGTCATACCCGGGCTCACCGCGGAGGGTGGCGATAATCGCAAGACCGCAGGCGTCCTTCTCCTGCTCCGGGTTGTACAGCCCGGCGGCCTCCGGCAGGGCCGCGAAGCGCTTGAACGGCGACATGGCGGCCTCGGGCTGATCCGGTTCGGACCAGCTGGGAGTGTGAAGAGTTTGGGTCATGGGAGACGTCCTTCCTCCTGATCGTGCGTATGGAAGGGACACCGTTGGCCCCACTCGTCGGCGCCACTGTGATGGGCACAACAAAGTGTTATTTACTGGAAATTGTAGGTCAGCCCGGCCTGCTGAACTAACAGTTACGCAGGCCCCTGCCCAGGGCTTCACCGGACGGCAGCTCTATGCTGTCCAAGTTCGGCCCCATGCCACGACATTGTGGTTTCGGGCCCTTCGAGCGGTGGCTCTGCTGCCCTGCCTTGGCCGGCGCCCTACTTGCTGCTGCCGGTTTCCGGTGCCGTTCCGGTGGCTGTGCTGCCGGAGTGTCCGGAAGCCGCTGCGTCCGGGCTCGGCTTGCCGCCGGCCGGTGCTGCCTGGACCTTCTCCGCGGGGACGGAAGCAGGCCTGGAACCGCTTTGGTTATCAGGGAGATTATCACGCGATTCACTATCTGAGACAACAGAGTCCGCATCACGGACCTCCTCATCCGTCCGTGTGATGTCTCCCGGCGCATCCGCGTCCGCGCGCTTTTCCACCGCTTTGTCCGCGGGTTTCCGGCCCGGAAGGTAAACCGTGTCCGGCTCCGTACGCTTCTTCAGGCCCAGCAGGATGAAGGCCACCAATGCCACGACGAAGACAAGGATGCTGGTCCAGACGTTCAGCCGCGTGGTGATCCCAAACAGCGAAACCTGCTCGGCGTCGTCAATGCGCATGGCTTCGATCCACACACGCCCCAGCGTGTAGTACATGGCGTAGAGCCAGAAGAGCCGGCTGCGGCGGAAATTGAAGCGGCGGTCCAGGACAAGCAGGATCACGACGCCGGCGATGTTCCACAGCGATTCGTAAAGGAATGTGGGGTGGAACAGGGTGTCCGCCGGGACTCCGGCGGGGAAGTTCGGGTTGTCCGCGTCAATCTGCAGGCCCCAGGGCAGTGTGGTGGGACCGCCGAAGAGTTCCTGGTTGAACCAGTTGCCCCACCGGCCAAGGGCCTGGGCCAGGAGCAGTCCCGGTGCTGCGGCGTCCAGGAAGGCGGAGAGCTTGACGCCGCTGCGCCGGCAGCCAATCCAGGCACCGATGACGCCGAGCACCACGGCACCCCAGATGCCCAGTCCGCCGCGCTGGATCTGCGGAATCAGCGACAGGTCGCCGGTGCCGTCGAAACCAGGGCCGAAGTAGGCGTCCGGGGATGAGAACACGTGGTAGAGCCGGCCGCCGATGATGCCGAACGGGATGGCCCAGATGACAATGTCCCAGACGCTGCCTTCCGGGGCTCCGCGCTTCGCCCAGCGGACGGACGTGAGCCAGAGGCCCGCGATGATGCCGGCCAGGATACACAGGGCGTAGGCGTGGATGCGGAGGGAACCCCACGGCAGGGGGATGTCGAATCCGGACCAGCCGGGGCTGGGGATGCTGGCGGGGACCAGGGTGGGCGCCAGTTCGGCGGCGGCGAGGAGGGCCTGCATCCGCTTAGGCTTCTTCCCCGGCGTGGCCGGTTTCCCGCGAAAGGCCCGTGCTGAGGTCCTTCGTGAGGGCCGCGACGGCGTCAACACCGCCGTCGCGGACGGCCGCCACCAGTGCGGTGCCCACAATGACGCCTTCGGCGTACGCAGCGATCTCGCGGACCTGGTCGGCGGTGGAGACACCCAGGCCCACGCAGACGCGCTCGGCGCCGGCGGCGTGGGCCGCGGACACGACGTCCTTGGCAGCGGAGCTCACGGAGGTCCGCGCGCCGGTGACGCCCATGATGGATACGGCGTAGACGAAGCCGCGGCTGGCGTCGACGGTGCGCTGCATGCGCTCGGCGGTGGAGGACGGCGCAACCAGGAAGACCCGGTCCAGGCCGTACTTGTCGGACGCTTCAAACCATTCGGCGGCCTCGTCCGGGATCAGGTCCGGGGTGATGAGCCCTGCTCCCCCGGCCTCGGCGAGTCGACGGGAGAACTCGTCCACGCCCATCCGGACCACGGGGTTCCAGTAGGTCATCACCAGGACGGCGGCATCGGTCTTGCTGGTGATGCCTTCCACGACGTCGAAGACCTGCCGGACGTGGAAGCCCTTGGCCAGGGCCTCGGTAGTGGCGGCCTGGATGACCTGGCCGTCCATTACGGGGTCCGAGTACGGGATGCCGATCTCGATCAGGTCCGCGCCGTTCTCCGCCAGCGCGATGCCGGCGGCAATGGTCTGCTCCACGGTGGGGAACCCGGCGGGGAGGTAGCCGATCAGTGCGGCGCGGCCTTCGGCGCGGGCCTTGTCGATGGCTGCTGCGGACTTGCTAGTGGTCTGTGCCTTATCGGCCGCCTGTGCGGTGCTCACAGCTGCTCCCCTTCTTTGCCGATTTCCGATTCGGCGGAATCCTTGTCCAACAGGTCGAACCACTCAGCCGCGGTGGCCACGTCCTTGTCGCCGCGTCCGGAGAGGTTGATGATGATGATCTTGTCCGCGGCAGTTTCGCCGGCTTCTGCCGCTTCGGCAGCGAGCCGCTGGCCCACCTTGATGCCGCCGGCCAGGGCATGCGCAGACTCGATGGCGGGGATGATGCCCTCGGTGCGGCACAGGACGCGGAACGCCTCCATCGCCTCACTGTCGGTGATGGGTTCGTAGCTGACCCGGCCGATGTCGGACAGGTAGGAGTGCTCCGGTCCGACGCCGGGGTAGTCCAGTCCGGCGGAGATGGAGTGGGACTCGATAGTCTGGCCGTCGTCGTCCTGCATGAGGTAGGAACGGGCACCGTGCAGCACGCCCGGCTTGCCGAGCGTGATGGTGGCGGCGTGCCGTCCGGTTTCCACACCGTCGCCGCCGGCTTCAAAGCCGTAGATCCTGACGGACGGGTCGTCGAGGAAGCCATGGAAAATGCCGATGGCGTTGGAACCGCCGCCGATGCAGGCGCAGACGGCGTCCGGAAGGCGGCCGGCCTGCTCAAGGATCTGGGCGCGGGCTTCCTCGCCGATGACCTCGTGGAAGTAGCGGACCATGGCCGGGAACGGGTGGGCGCCGGCGGCGGTGCCCAGCAAGTAGTGGGTGTTTGCCACGTTGGCCACCCAGTCGCGGAGGGCCTCGTTGATGGCGTCCTTCAGGGTCTGCGAGCCGCTGGTGACGGGGATGACCGTTGCGCCGAGCAGCTCCATGCGGGCCACGTTGAGCGCCTGGCGGCGGCAGTCCTCGGCGCCCATGTAAACGACGCACTCGAGTCCCAGCAGCGCTGCGGCCGTCGCGCTGGCAACGCCGTGCTGCCCCGCGCCGGTCTCGGCGATGATGCGGGTCTTGCCCATCCGCTTGGCCAGCAGGGCCTGCCCCAGGACGTTGTTGATCTTGTGCGAACCGGTGTGGTTCAGGTCCTCGCGTTTGAGGAAGACGCGGACTCCCCCGGCGTGCTCCGAGAAGCGCTTCGCTTCGGTGAGCAGTGAGGGCCGGCCGGAGTAGTTCTTGTTCAGGTCTGCGATCTGCGCCCGGAAATCAGGATCGTTCCTGGCCTTGTCGAAGGTTTCCTCGAGCTCGTCCAGGGCAGCGATGAGCGATTCAGGCATCCAGCGTCCGCCGAAGGACCCGAAGTACGGCCCCGGGGCGTGCCGGAGGGAGCCGTCCTGCAGGAATGCGTCTGCGGCTTTGTTGTCAGCGTTTCCTGAAGGTGCGTCGGCCATCAGTCCCGTCCTGTTCCAGTAGTTCGATCAAAGTATGGGTCCGGGCTGGGCCGCCCGGACAGTTGTACCGCGACAATGGACCGGCAGGCAGCCGCGCGGGCTGCCGGCAGTCGTGTGCCGGTCAGCCCCGGGCCGCGATGGCGGCGGCACCTGCGGCGGTGAACTCCGCAATGCGCTCCAGCGGCGTGGAATGGCTGACCAGGGCCTCGCCCACCAGGATGGCGTCGGCGCCGCTGGCGGCGTAGTGCGTGACGTCGTCCACGTCGCGGACACCGGACTCGGCTACCACCACTGCGCCGGCCGGAATCCGGCCCGCAAGGGAGGCGAACACGGACCGGTCGACGTCGAGCGTCTTCAGGTTGCGCACGTTGACGCCGATGATGCGGGCGTTTGCCGCGGCGGCACGGTCGATTTCCTCCTCCGTGTGCGTTTCCACGAGGACGTTCATGCCGAGCTCGTGGCTGAGCGCGCTGAAGTCGGCCAGTTGGGCGTCAGACAGCGCAGCGACGATCAGCAGGATCAGGTCCGCACCGTGCGCCCGGGCTTCCCAGATCTGGTACTCATCCAGGGTGAAGTCCTTGCGCAGCAGCGGGACGTCGACGGCGGCGCGGACGGCATCGAGGTCGGCAAGGGAGCCGTTGAAGCGGCGCTGTTCCGTGAGGACACTGATGACGGCGGCACCGCCGTCGGCGTACTGCCGTGCGAGGGAGGCGGGATCGCCGATGCTGGCGAGGTCCCCCTTGGAGGGGCTCCGCCGCTTGATTTCGGCGATGACCTTGAGCTGGTGGCGCGACGGTGAGGGTCCGCCCAGTGCCGCCCAGGCGTCACGGGCGGGCGCGGCAGCCTGCGCGAGGTCCTTTAGTTCAGCCAGGGAAACGAGCCGCTTCCTGGCCTCCATATCCTCCCGGACACCGGCGTTGATGTCGTCGAGAACAGTTGCCATCAGTGGCCGGAGTTCTTGAGCTTGCTGCCTTCGACGCCGTAACCTGCCTTGCGCATGACGTAACCGAGGAGCAGGCCCACCACCATGACCACGCCGCCCGCAATGAAGATGGGGGTGTTGGCGATGACGAAGGCGATGGACATGATGAGTGCACCGACGAGCATGACGATGACGCAGGTCCATGCGGCGGGGCTGTTGCCGTGGCCCAGCTCCTGGCTGTGGTCAATGGCGCCCGGGGCTACCTGGCGGGTGCCGGACTTGGAAACGGACGCAGGTGCTTTGCTCATGGAAAATCTCCTCAGGGTGGATACTGCTTACATTCTGCCATTTTTTGGCCGGTGATCCGGAACCGGCCCGCTGTCCCGCGGGCCCGGGCCGGCGGCCATCTGCCGGATCAGGTGGGGTCGTC
This sequence comes from Pseudarthrobacter sp. 10T415, assembly GCF_056394175.1. Taxonomy (NCBI): domain Bacteria; kingdom Bacillati; phylum Actinomycetota; class Actinomycetes; order Micrococcales; family Micrococcaceae; genus Pseudarthrobacter; species Pseudarthrobacter sp. 10T415. The sequence continues at coordinate 36,172 of NZ_JBFTHJ010000012.1, forward strand.
GCCGCGCGAGAGCCTGTCCCAGCTGTCGATCTCGTCCACGGGGCCGGTGGCCGCCGCAGTTCCGGCCACGGCGCGGGCGTCATATTTGGTCCGTGCCGCCCAGTGGCGGGACGCGGGAAGGATCAGCAACCCGCCCAGGGCAAGAAGGCAACCGGCCACGACGGCGAGCACCGGGAAAGCGGTGAGCGCCACCTCGGCCTGGGTGCCGGTGACGCCCGTGGCCGCACCGATGGATCCCTGCGACGCCGCCAGCGGGTCAGCCAGAACGGTCCCCGCCGCGGCGACAATACCGGCCGAAGCCAGGACGATGATGGCCGCAATGATCCAGCGGGCGATCCTGCCGGCGATGGCTGCGGCGAGCCCGCCTGCCAGGGCCACCAGGGCGAGGGCCGTCACCGCGGTGGCAGCCTTGCTGCCCTGGACCTGCAACGGTTCCTGGCCGGCGCCGGCCTGGCTGGGGTCCAGGGTGACAGTCATCCAGGTCTGGGTGGTGGCGCCGAAGACAGCCAGGGCCAGGACGGCGATGAGCAGCACCACCGTGGACTTCCGCGACCACGCCGGAGCTGTCTTCCGGGTTTTCACTGCCTGGCCCGGTGCGGGGCTTGGGTCAGGCATCAGGAATCGCCGCCGGGCAGGGAGTCGGCCGTGATGTCATGAAGGGAACCCGCGGTATGCACCGCGCGCAGCGGGGCGGCCGCCTTGTTGACGGTCTCGAGTGCTTCGGTGGGATTCACGGAGTCTGCCACGATGCCGCCGCCGGCCTGGACATAGGCCCGGCCCTCCCTGACAAGGGCGGAGCGGATGGCGATGGCCATGTCCATGTCCCCGGCGAAGTCCAGGTAGCCCACCACACCGCCGTAGATGCCGCGGCGGTGCGGTTCCAGCTCGTCGAGCAGGCGCAGCGCCCGCGGCTTGGGGGCGCCGGAAAGCGTACCGGCCGGGAACGTGGCCTTCAGGACGTCGTAGGCTTTCGCGGCCGGGGACAGCTGGCCCACCACGGTGGATACCAGGTGCATGATGTGGCTGAAGCGCTCCACTTCCATGAACTGGGTGACGTCGACGGTTCCGGCAACGCAGACTTTGGAGAGGTCGTTGCGGGAGAGGTCCACCAGCATGAGGTGCTCGGCGCGTTCCTTCTGGTCCGCGAGCAGTTCCTCCGCCAGGGCCTTGTCAGCCTCGACCGTCTTACCGCGGGGCCGGGATCCGGCGATGGGGTGCGTGATGACCTCTTCGCCGGTGACCGTCACCAGGGCTTCGGGTGAGGACCCCACGATGGAGTACTCCCGGCCTTCGGCGTCTTCGAGGCTGAAGATATACATGTACGGGCTGGGGTTGGTGTTGCGCAGCACGCGGTACACATCCAGCGCGGAGGCCTTGCACTCCATTTCAAACCGGCGCGAGATGACCACCTGGAACACTTCGCCGTCAACGATCGCTTCCTTGCCACGGTCAAGCGCCGCCAGATAATCATTTTCGTCCCAGCGTTCGTGGACACTGGAGGCAAAGTCCAGGGCGGCTGGGGCAAGCACGGAGACCGGCTGCACCACCGGGGTACTGACCTTGGCCAGGAGCGCCTTGACCCGTGCCACGGCATCGTGCCAGGCCTCGTCTACGCGCTCTGTGCTGTTGTCGAAGTTGATGGCGTTGGCGATCAGCAGGACAGTACCGTCCACGTTGTCGTGGACGGCCATGTCGGTGACCAGGTTGAGCGCCATCTCCGGCAGGTGGAGGTCGTCCTCGGGAGGGCTCACCAGCCGTTCCCAGTGCCGCACGGTTTCCCAGCCGAGGAAGCCCACCAGCCCGGACGTGAACGGGGGCAGGCCGTCGAACCGGTCAGTGCGGAGGGCATCGATGGTGTCACGGATTGCGTCTACGGGGCTGCCGTCCACGGGAACGCCCGCCGGCGGTTCGCCCAGCCAGTGCGCCTGGCCGTCCTTGGTGGTGAGCGTGGCACGGGATTTCGCGCCGATGAAGGAGTAGCGGGACCATGTGCCGCCCACAGCAGCGGATTCCATCAGGAACGTGCCGGGCTGGCCCTGCGCCAGCTTGCGGTACAGGCCAATGGGGGTTTCGGCGTCCGCCAGCACCTTCAGTCGTACCGGAATGACCCGGCTGTGGCCGGCCAGCTCCCGGAATTCCTCAAGGCTGGGGCTGATGGTTCCAAGGTCCTGCATGGCTATGCTTTTCCGCCTGTTCTTAGAAGTGCCGGCTGCGCCGGGCGCCTGAAGTTCTGCGGGGAGCCGTACTCCCCTTCTGCCGGGTGGGCCTGCGGTGCGGGGCTCAGCCGTTGGCCGCGGTCAGCACGTCCAGGCCCCTGCCGTCGAAGCAGGTCCTGGTGCCGGTGTGGCAGGCGGCACCCACCTGGTCCACCCGCACCAGCAGGGCGTCGCCGTCGCAATCCATGGCTACGGACTTGACCCACTGGACATGGCCGGACGTGTCCCCCTTGCGCCAGTACTCCTGGCGGGACCGCGAGTAGAAGGTGACCCGCCCGGTAGTCATGGTCCGGTGCAGCGCCTCGTCATCCATCCAGCCGAGCATGAGGACCTCGTTGGTGTCGTACTGCTGCACGACGGCGGCCACCAGGCCTGCGTTGTCACGCTTCAGCGCGGCGGCAAGCGCCGCCGGAAGGGGGCTCGCAGGTGCGGAGGTTTCCGGAGCGCCCCCGGCAGCGCCGGGCAAGGCAGCGCCGGGCAGGGCGGCACCGGTGGTTTGGGCGGTGGTTTGTACGGGGGCAGGCTGCTCAGACATCAGGTCAAGTCTAGTGCCTTGGCTAAAGCCGGACCCGATGTGAACAACGGCACGCCAGCGGCAGGGGCCGTGCTGCCCAACTTCGGGCCTCTCATGCTAGTTTTCCAAGTGATGCATTTCGTCGAACCGTCCCGAGAAGTCCTGGCCGAAACCTTGCTTGCGGCCGGCCCTGACGCGCCCACGCTCTGCAAGGGGTGGCGCACCAGGGACCTCGCCGCGCACCTTTACCTGCGCGAGCGGAAGGCCGCCGTGGGGCTTGGCCTGATCATCAAGCGGTTGGCCAAGGCCTCAGACCAGGCCACCGCGAAACTGGCTGCGAAGCTGACCAGCACCGAGGACTACGCAGGCCTGGTCAATACATTCCGCGCCGGTCCCCCGGCTCTCTCCCCGATGAGCATCAGGGCCCTGGATGAGAGTGCCAACCTGATCGAGTACTTCGTGCACACCGAGGATGTCCGCCGGGCCGTCGACCGCTGGGCGCCCCGCGCCCTCGACGAGGCCTACTCCGACGCCCTCTGGGATGAACTCGTCAAGCGCGCAGCCATCCTCTACCGCGGTGTGGATCTGGGCATCGTGCTGGTCCGCCCGTCCGGTCCCCGCCACGTCGCCAAGCGCGCACCCGTATCGGTGGCCATCGTTGGGGAGCCGGGCGAACTGCTGATGCACGCCCACGGCCGTACCCGCCACGCCTTGGTCACCTTCGAAGGCCAGCCGGACGCCGTCGCGCTCCTCCAGTCAGCCGAAGTCGGCCTTTAAAGTCTGGGCCCACGCCCGCAGGGTTCCCTCGCCGAAGCGAAGCGAGGTTAGGGAGCGGGTGGGGACTACCTGACCTCGAAGCCGGCGTTCCTGATGGCGTCCTTGACCTGGTGCATCATGTCGTTCGGGCCCCAGTGGAAGATCGAGGCGGCCAGGACGGCGTCAGCCCCCGCCGCCACAGCGGGCGGGAAGTGTGCGGGCTCCCCGGCGCCGCCCGAGGCGATCAGCGGCACCTTGACGGCGGCGCGGACCATCCGGATCATTTCCAGGTCGAAGCCGTCCTTGGTTCCGTCAGCGTCGATGGAGTTCAGCAGGATTTCGCCCACCCCGCGGTCGGCTGCCTCCTTCGCCCACTCGATCGCGTCGATTCCGGTACCGGTCCGTCCGCCGTGGGTGGTCACTTCGAAGCCCGACGCCGTGGGCTTGGATCCGGGACGGGTGCGGCGGGCATCCACCGACAGGACGAGGACCTGCGAACCGAAGTGCCGGGTGATCTCGTCGATGACATCCGGGCGGGCGACGGCGGCGGTGTTGATGGCGGCCTTGTCCGCGCCGAACCGCAGGAGCTTGTCCACCTCGGCCACGCCGCGGACGCCACCGCCAACGCACAGCGGAATGAAGACTTCCTCGGCGGTGCGGCGGACCACGTCAAAGGTGGTCTCGCGGTTTCCCGAGGACGCCGTGACGTCGAGGAACGTCAGTTCGTCGGCCCCCGCATTGTCGTAGCGGTGGGCAAGTTCAACGGGGTCGCCGGCGTCGCGGAGGCCCTCGAAGTTGACGCCCTTGACGACGCGACCGGCGTCAACATCAAGGCAGGGAATGACGCGGACTGCTACTGCCATGGGTACTCCTGGAGAAATCTGCGGTGCTGAGTGGGTGTCCGGCGCTAAATGCGGCAGGCGTGGATGCTGCTGACCAGGATGGCGCGGGCACCGAGATCGTACAGTTCGTCCATGATCCGGTTGGTTTCCTTCTTGGGAACCATGGACCGGACGGCCACCCAGTCGGAGTCACGCAGCGGCGATACGGTGGGCGACTCAAGTCCGGGGGTCAGGGCAGCCGCTTTTTCCACCAGTTCCTTGCGGATGTCGTAATCCATGAGGACGTACTGGCGGGCCACCAGGACACCCTGGAGGCGGCGGATGAGGACGTCGACTTCCTTGGCGGTGCCGTTGGTTGTCCCGCCGGTTCGGCGGATCAGGACGGCCTCGGACTTGAGGATGGGATCGCCGAAGATTTCCATGCCGGCGGCCTTGAGGGTGTTGCCCGTTTCCACCACGTCAGCGATGGCGTCGGCCACGCCCAGGCGGACTGAGGACTCCACCGCGCCGTCAAGGCGTACCACCTTGGCGTTGATGCCGCGCTCGGCGAGGTAGCCCCGGAGCAGGCCGTCGTAGCTGGTGGCGAGGCGCTTGCCGTCGAGTTCCTCGGCGGAGGCAAAATCGCCCACGGGCCCGGCGAACCGGAAGGTGGAGGCTGCGAATCCCAAGGGCAGCAGTTCTTCGGCTTCCACCTCGGCGTCCAGCAGGAGGTCGCGGCCGGTGATGCCGACGTCGAGGGTTCCCCGGCCCACGTACACGGCGATGTCGCGCGGGCGGAGGAAGAAGAACTCGATGTCGTTGTCCGGGTCCACCATGACCAGTTCGCGGCTGTCGCGGCGCTGGCGGTAGCCCGCCTCGGACAGCATCGCGGAGGCGGCTTCGGACAGGGATCCCTTGTTGGGGACGGCAACTCGCAGCATTGGGGTGTTCTTTCTGGATGGAATGTCTGGGTGTTCAGGCAGTGCAGGCCACGGCTGGACCGGCGGCGGGGTGCGCGCCGGGCCGGTGGCTACAGATGCTTGTAGACGTCTTCCAGGGTCAGGCCTTTGGCGAGCATCAGAACCTGCAGGTGGTACAGCAGCTGGGAGATTTCCTCGGCCGCGGCTTCATCGGATTCATATTCGGCAGCCATCCAGACTTCGGCTGCTTCCTCAACGACTTTCTTACCGATGCCGTGCACACCGGAGTCCAATTCAGCGACGGTGCGGGAGCCTTCCGGGCGGGTGGCTGCCTTCTCGCTGAGCTCAGCGAACAGCGTCTCGAAATTCTTCACGCCCTCCAGCCTACTTGCTGCGGCATGGCGGGCGCTTCCCGGGCCGTTCCATGACGGACGCGATGTGAGCGAATACACACCGCGCCCGCCCATGGCTTTCGGCGCTGCCTGGTGCCAGGCGGCTACGTGTACTGCTTGAGGACGACGGCGGTGGCCAGTGCCGCGGTGACGGCTTCGTGCCCCTTGTCTTCCTTGGAGCCGGGCAGACCGGCCCGGTCCAGGCCCTGCTGTTCGGTGTCGCAGGTGAGGACGCCGAAGCCCACCGGCACTCCGGTGCGGACGCTGACGTCGGTGAGTCCCGACGTCGCGGCCTGGCAGACGTACTCGAAGTGCGGGGTGCCGCCACGGATGACGACGCCGAGCGCCACCACGGCGTCGAAGTGTGGGGCCAGGCGTGCGGCCGCTACCGGGAGCTCAAAGCTGCCGGGTACCCGGATGACTGTGGGTTCGTTGATGCCCGCGTCCTTGGCCGCCCGCAGGGCGCCCTCCAGGAGGCCGTCCATGATCTGGGTGTGCCAGCTGGCCGCGATGATCGCGAGCCGGAGCTGCGACGTTTCGGCCAGGTTGAGGGTGGTGAGGTCGATATCGGGGGCGCCGTGTCCGCTCATGGGTGCGAGGTGTCCGTTCAGTCTGGTGGTTCAGTGGTGTGGTCAGGTCAGTCTTGTTCGTGGCGGAACGGACCGTCAGGGCCCGGTACCGGCACGGGGTCGGCCCCGGTGTCCAGCAACAGCCGGTGTTCCATGCGGTCCTTCTTGGTCCGCAGGTACCGGATGTTCTGCTCGCGGGAGGGCACCTCGGTGGGAACCATCTCCACTACCTTGACGCCGGCCTTGGCAAGCCGGTTCTGCTTGTCCGGGTTGTTGCTCAGCAGCCGGACCTCGTGCAGGCCCATCTCGGCGAGCACCTGGGCGGCGGCCTTGTAGCAGCGCGCATCCACGGGCAGGCCCAGCTGTTCGTTGGCCTCGACGGTATCGAAACCGGCTTCCTGCAGCGCGTAGGCCTTGATCTTGTTGGCCAGGCCGATGCCGCGGCCTTCCTGGCCGCGCAGGTACAGCAGGGTGCCGCCGTGTTCATGGATCAGTTCCAGGGCGTAGGCCAGCTGTTCGCCGCAGTCGCAACGGTAAGAGCCGAAGACGTCACCGGTCAGGCATTCCGAGTGCAGCCGCACCAGCGGCGCCTTTCCGTCGCTGGGCGGGTTGGGCGAACTGACGGCAAGGTGCTCCACGCCGGTCACGAGGTCGGTCCATGCCTGCGCCACAAAGTCACCGAAGGCGGTGGGAAGCTGCACAATGGGACCGCCGCTGACGGGGTGTGGAGCCCCACCGTTGCCGGTGTGGTGCTTCCGGTGACCGTTCTGGCTGTCGTCGCTGGCTGCCGATGCCGTCATCGCTTCTCCTTTTCTCCGCCCGGAACAGTCCGGACATTCTGATCCAGGCCTCCCCCGGTCCCGGCTTCAAGATACGCCACCAGGTCCTCGATGGAGACCAATGGGCACCCATGTTCCGCTGCGAACGAACGGAGCCCGTCCAGGCGCATCATCTCTCCGTCGTCGTACACCACTTCCGCGATGACGCCGACCGGTTCGAGTCCCGCCAGGCGGCACAGGTCCACCGCGGCCTCGGTGTGGCCCTGGCGCTCCCGCACACCTCCGTCAACCGCACGGAGCGGAAAAATATGCCCCGGGCGGGTCACTGACGCGGGGAGGGCCTGCGGATCCGCCAGGACGCGTGCCGTGAGGGCACGGTCAGTGGCGGAGATGCCGGTGCTGACACCGATGGCGGCGTCGCAGGACACCGTGTAGGCAGTGCCTTTGGCGTCCTCGTTGACTGCCGTCATGGGCGGCAGTTCCAGTGCGTCTGCCCGTTCCCCCGTCAACGGCACGCAGATGACGCCGGAGCTGTAGCGGATGGTCCAGCCCATCAGTGCGGGCGTGGCGTGCTGGGCTGCGAAGATGATGTCGCCTTCGTTTTCCCGGTCCTCGTTGTCCACCACCAGCACCGGCTTTCCCGCTGCCATGGCGCGGACGGCGTCCCCGATGGAATCCAACCCGCGGGTGGGAACCACGGCCGGCACGGCTCCGGGTTCCAGGCGCGCAGTCCCGTTCACAGGGCACCACCCGGTGCTGCCGCAACGGTGCCCCCGGCCCCGGTGCCGGCGGCACCGGCGTCCCCGGTACTAACAGTGCGGAACGAGAGCAGCCGTTCGGTGTACTTGGCGAGGACGTCGACTTCCAGGTTGACCCGGCTTCCGGTGGTCTTGGTTCCGAGTCCGGTCTCGGCCAGGGTGGTGGGGATCAGTCCCACTTCGAACCAGGGCTGTTCTTCCGCGGCCGCGCTGACGGCCGTCACGGTGAGGGAGACGCCGTCGATGGCGATGGAGCCCTTCTCGGCAATGTAGCGGGCCAGGTTGGCGGGGACGCCGAAGCGGAGCCGCTCCCAGTTGCCCAGCGGCTCGCGTTCCAGGAGGACGCCGACGCCGTCCACGTGGCCCTGCACCACGTGGCCGTCCAGCCGCCCTCCTGCGGGGACGCACCGTTCCAGGTTGACGGCGTCGCCTGCGGCCAGTTCGCCGATGGTGCTCCGGACCAGGGTTTCGCCCATGACGTCGACGCTGAATTCCTTGCCGTCGATGTCCGTTGCGGTGAGGCAGACGCCGTTGACGGCGATGGAGCCGCCCAGGGCTAGTCCCTCGGTGGTGCCGGGGGCGCGGAGCCGGACGGTGGCGCTGGTATCGCCGTCGCGCTCAACGGCGAGCACCTCTCCCTGTTCGGCGATTATTCCGGTAAACATCAGTAGCCTCCCTGGGCTTGTCGCGCAGCTTCGCGGGACGGTTGTGGGTCAGGTGCAACGTGGCGTTGCGGTTTCAGGTGAAGTCTCAGGTCGCGGCCCAGCGTGCGCACGGCGCCGCCGTCGGAAGCGTCCCACTCCCATTGCTGGGCGTCCGGAAGGGTGCTGATTCCCAGCCCGTCCAGCGAGGATGTGCCGGAACCGAGCAGTGTGGGTGCCAGGTAGACGATCAGTTCATCCACCAGCCCTGCCGTGAGGAACGCGCTGAGGATCCGTGAACCGCCTTCCACCATGACGTGGCGGGTTCCGGAGGCGTACAGGGTGGTCAATGCCTCGCGGGGGTCCCGGGTGGGAAGGTGGACGGCCAGGCCGTCGTCGCCCAGGATTGCGGCGTCGTCGGGAATGTCCCGCAGGCCCATGACGGCGCGGACCGGCTGCCTCGCTGCCGGGTTGCCCGAGGCGTCACGGGCATTCAGCCGGGGGTTGTCCACCGCGACGGTCTGGGTTCCCACCAGGATGGCGTCGATGCGGCTCCGGATCCCGTGGTTGTCGGCCAGGGATTCCGGGCTGGAGATCCACTGGCTGGTGCCGTCTTCGGCTGCGATGCGTCCGTCGAGGGTTTGCGCGATGTGGAGGGTGGTGAAGGGTCGCTTTTCTGCCACCGCTTCGAACCACCGGCGGTTCAGTTCCAGGGATTCCGCCGCCGCCAGGCCGCTGCGGACCGAGATACCGGCGTTGCGCAGGGTTGCTGCTCCGCCGGCGGCAGGGTCGTGGGGATCGTCAACGGCGTAGACAACATCGGTGATACCGGCGGCGATGATCGCTTCCGTGCACGGTCCGGTCCGGCCCACGTGGTTACAGGGTTCAAGGGTCACCACCATGGTGCAGCCGGCAAGGTCCACGCCGGCTTCCAGAGCGCGGGCCACGGCATCAGCCTCCGCGTGGGCGGTGCCCGCGCCGCGGTGGTATCCGGTGGCAAGTTCGCGGCCGTCAGGGCTTACGACGACGGCGCCCACCAAGGGGTTGGCGCCGCGCGGCCCCTGCAGGGCTGCTTCGAGGGCGTGCTCCATGGCCTGGACTTCCGCGGGGGTGAAGGGTGCGGCCACCCGGAGTTCGGCGGCCATCAGAGCTTCACCCGCGGGTCCGGAAAGGCGGTTTCCACCGAGGCTGGCTGCTCGTCGCGCCCGCCAGCTTTGCCAGCCCTGCGGGAGGCATTCCACCAGACAAAGAACCCGGCGAGGGTGAAGAAGCCGTAGAAGAGGTACATGAAGGCGCTGGCGTAGTAGCCGGCGCTGAACAGGAGCGGGACACCTACGATGTCCACGGCCACCCACATGAGCCAGAACTCGGTCCAGCCCCGCGCCATGCCGTAGGTGGCCAGGAGCGATCCCACGAAGGTCCAGGCGTCAGCCCACACCGGCGGGTAGGACCCAAGGGAATCAAACAGCGGGGTCAGGGCAATGGTGCCGGCCACCAGCGCTGCCGCGAGGATGAGCCGGGTCCGGTTGCTGGCCCATTGGGGCACGACGGCGGTGTTCCCGCCATCGGCGCTCCGGCCCTGCTTCCAGCGTTGCCAGCCATAGGCAGCCACGGCGATGAACATCACCTGGCGGCCGGCCTGCCCCCACAGGGTGGCCGGGGTGGCGGAGCCGAAGACGTTGCCCAGGAAGACCGTGAGCAGCAGCAGGTTGCCAACAATGCCCACGGGCCAGGCCCAAACTTTGCGGCGCATGCCGCCGAATGCACTTGCCAGGCCGAAAATGTTGCCCAGCACTTCTCTCAATATCAGGACAGATCCCCCCACGGGGATCTGAGCGTCAAAGAGCCATCGCAGGAGGTCCATGTCTGTGTGTCGTTCCTTCCCTGTCAGAACCGCGATGGCTCCGGGGGTATACGACAGCAGAACGCTTCGGAGCCCAAGGGCGCCGAAGATACAGCTGTACGTGCTTCTCTCATCCAGACTTTAACTGTCGGTACCGGAATTTCACCGGTTCAACCGTTCACCGGGGCTTCGCCTGGCCTGCCAGGAAAAACTATCGGTTCGCGGGTCGCGGACTGTCACCGCCGGTTCGGACTTACACCGACCCCGGAGCACGTATGTGTGTTGTTATTGTGCCACAACCGGATGTGGCTTCTTCTTATTCCGCCGTCGCCTTCCGTAACGAACGGCTGCCTTCATCGCGGAGCCGCTCGATGGCGGCGGCGGGGTCGTCGGCCCCGTAGACAGCGGAGCCGGCTACGAACACGTTGGCTCCGGCTTCCGCGGCGCGGGTGATCGTTTCCTCGGTGATCCCGCCGTCCACCTGGATGGCCACGCCGATGCCGGAACCGTCAATGGCGGCGCGGGCGCGGCGGATCTTGGGAAGGGTGACGTCAAGGAAAGCCTGGCCGCCGAAACCGGGTTCCACGGTCATGATGAGCAGCATGTCCAGTTCGGACAGCATGTCCAGGTACGGTTCCACGGGTGTGGACGGCCGCAATGCCATTCCGGCTTTCGCGCCCCTGCTGCGGAGTTCACGGGCCAGCTTGATGGGCGCGATGGAGGCCTCTGCATGGAACGTGACGGAGGCCAGGCCCGCGTCCGCGAAACCAGGCGCCCAGCGGTCGGCGTCGGCGATCATCAGGTGGGCGTCCAGGGGAATTGGGCTGACCGCCTGGATCCGCTGCACCACCGGCAGTCCGATGGTGAGGTTGGGGACGAAGTGGTTGTCCATGACGTCCACGTGCACGGCGTCGGCGTTGCTGATGCGCTTCAGCTCGGCCTCAAGGTTGACGAAGTCGGCCGAGAGGATGCTCGGGTTGATGCAGCATTGCGTCACGGGGATGCCTTTCGAAGGGTGGCTGGGGTGCGTGTGCCGAAGGGTGGCGTCAGGCCTTTTTCCGGATGAGGGCCAGGAACATGGCGTCGGTGCTGTGGACATGGGGCCACAGTTGCGCGGTCAGTTCGTGCCCTGCACCCAGGTTTCCGGTGAGGCTGACGGCGTCGAGCGCAGCCCCGGCGTCAAGGAGTTCCAGGTCATCACGTTTCCGCAGGGCGTCCGATACCACTGCGGTGGTTTCGGCGGGATGCGGCGAGCAGGTCACGTACGCAACGACTCCCCCGGGCCGGACCGCTGCCAGTGCCGAAGTGAGCAGGTCGCGCTGCAGCGGCCCCAGGTCCGCGAGGTCCTTGGGCGAGCGGCGCCAGCGGGATTCAGGGCGGCGGCGCAATGCCCCCAAACCGCTGCAGGGCACATCCACCAGGACGCGGTCAAAGGATTCCGGCTGCTCTGCGCCAACCTCGCGGCCGTCCCCGGTGCGCACCTGCCAGGTGTCGTCCGGGACGGCGGATAGGGCCTGTTTTACCAGTTTGGCGCGGTGCGGTGCGGGCTCGTTCGCCAGCAACGTGGCTCCCCGTTCCCGGGCGAGGGCGCCGAGCAGTGCCGCTTTACCGCCCGGTCCGGCGCAGAGGTCGAGCCAGGCTTCAGGCGCTGCGGCATCGGACTCGGCGGTTCCCAGCTCCACCGCAGCCATTGCACGGGCCACCAGTTGCGAGCCGACGTCCTGTACCCGGGTGGTGCCTGCGCGTACCGAGGACAACCGTCCCAGGTCTCCCCCGCTGGACAGGGCGGACCCTTCAACAAGTTCACCCGGGGTGGCGCCGTCTTCAAGCGCTTCGTCGAGGTTCCCCAATCCGGGAAGGGCCACCAGGTTAACCACCGGGGCTGCGTTGTCCGCTTCGAGCAGGGCGTTGATTTCCCCGACGGGGCGGCCGTGGGCCACCAGTGCCTGGCGCATGGCCCGGACGATCCATTCGGGGTGGGCGTGGCGGAGTGACGCGATGCGGGTTTCATCGGTTTCGTCCGCTACCAGCAGGTCCAGCCACTCATCCAGGCTGTGGGCGCTGACCTTGCGAAGGACCGCATTAATCAGGGCGGAGGGTCCTGCACCTATGACGGCGCGGGCGAGGCCCACCGTCTGGTCCAGCGCCGCGTGGGCCGGGACGCGCATGGCAAGAAGCTGGTGGACGCCGATGCGCAGCGCATCCAGGACTGCAGGGTCCAGCTGGTCCAGCGGCCGGTCGACGCAGCGCGCCAGGACGGCGTCGTAGGTTCCCTGTCCCCTTAGCGCGCCGTAGCTCAGTTCGGTGGCGAACCCGGCGTCGCGCTTGTCCAGCCGGTGCTGCCGGATCCGGGCCGGCAAGACGAGGTTCGCGTAGGCGTCCTCCTGCGCAACGGCGCGGAGTACTTCGAATGCCACGAGCCGGGCGGGGTCCGCCCGGCGCGTGCGCTGTGCGGGCGCGTTTTCGGTGAAGTTCCGCTGCGGGCCACGGTTCCGTTCCCGTCCCTGGGCGTCGCGGCGGCTGTTCTCCCGCGGGCCGCCCTGGCCACGGCTGTTCTGGCTCGCGCCACGCCCGCGGCCGGACGGACGGCCCTGCTGTGCACCACCGGAATTCGTACCGGATCCACTCATTCGAATACCACGCCTTCCAGCGAACCAATGCCGCGGGCCCAATCGGGCGCGGCCATCATCTTTTTTCCGGCGGGCTGGATGCGGGTCAGCTCCACAGCGTGGGAACCCGTGCCCACCAGCACGCTCTTGCCGTGAACCGCCAGGGCACCCGGTGCGAGGTCCTCAACATCCGGACGCAGCCGCACAGGGTCGAGCTTTACACGCTGGCCGTCCAGGAGCGTCCAGGCTCCGGGCTCGGGGGTGGCGCCACGGGCCTGTCGACCGATCGCCAGGGCCGGGTGGTGCCAGTTCAAGTGCCCGTCTTCCAGGGTGAGTTTTGGCGCCAGCGATACGTCTCCGGCCTGGGGCACCGCAGATGCCTTGCCCGTTTCGATCGCGGACAGGGTCTGCGCCAGGAGGACGGCGCCGCTGTGCGAGAGCCGTTCCAGGAGTTGGCCGGCCGTGTCTTCCGGGCCGACGGACTCGGTGAGGGTGCCGAACACCGGTCCAGTGTCGAGCCCCTTCTCCAGCTGGAAGGTCACCGCGCCGGTGACGTCGTCGCCGGCCATCACCGAGCGTTGCACGGGTGCGGCACCGCGCCACGCGGGCAGCAGCGAAAAGTGCAGGTTGATCCAGCCGTGGTGGGGAATGGCCAGGGCTGCGGGGGGAACCAGCCCGCCGTAAGCCACGATGGCTGCGACGTCGGGGGCAGCGGCCGAGATCTGTTCGACGGCGGCGTCGTCAACCTTTGCAGCGTAGATGACATCCAGCCCCAGCTCGAGGGCCCTCGCTGCAACCGGCGACGGCGTGAGGACGCGTTTGCGCCCAACCGGAGCGTCCGGGCGGGTCAGGACGGCAACGACGTCGAATCCGGCCGCGATGAGGGCATCCAGGGAGGGAACTGCGACAGCGGGAGTCCCCGCGAACAGGACCCTCACCCGGCGCTGCCAAAACTGGAGCCAGCCGTACCGGACCCGCCGAAGCTCGCTCCACCGAAGCTGGACCCCACGGTCTTGGCGCGCTTGGCTGTGGTGCGCTCCGTGACGGAGTCGTAGTTGGCGTTGCGGATGGAGCGCAGGGCGGCCTTCCGGTCCTCCCCCTCCAGCCGGTCTGTGTAGAGGATGCCGTCCAGGTGGTCGTTCTCATGCTGGAAGCAGCGGGCCAGCATGCCCTCGCCTTCGATGGTGACAGGGTTGCCGTGCATGTCCACGCCGGTGACGCGGGTGGCCCGGAAACGGCGTACGGGAAAGCCCAGGCCCGGGATGGACAGGCAGCCCTCCACATGGTCCGGCTGGTAGTCGTCACTGTTTTCGAGCACGGGGTTGATAATGTGCCCTTCGACGCCGTCAATCCGGTAGGTGAAGACGCGCTTGCTGACACCGATCTGGGGCGCGGCGAGGCCGGCGCCATCCACGTCTTCCATGGTTTCGGTCATGTCGGCGACCAGCTTGGCAAGTTCAGGCCCGAATTCCGTCACAGGATCGGCCACAGTGCGGAGCACGGGATCGCCGATAATGCGGATATTCAGAATAGCCATGCGCGGATTTTCCTCACGGTTGGCGGCAATGGGACCAATCCAGTTTAGGCGCTAGGCGGTGCGGGCCTGGGCCAGCGGCGGCGGGGCGATAGGGAGCAGGGCGGTGCCGGCACTGATGGTGTCTGCCGAGAGCTCCCACACGCGCCGCAGGGCGCAGAACTTCCACCAGTGGTGCTTGAGGACCTCGGGGTTGGCCCGCACCGGGCGGACCTCCGTTTCCCCGATGGCTACCGCCAGAAGGACCGGGTCTTCCCCGTACTTCCACGGTTCCCAGGTACCCGCCACCGGATCCACAAGGCTCTCCTCGGCCTTCATGCCGGCCACCAGCTGCATCACCACTTTGTCGTCGAGGGACTTGACTTGGCCGTCACGGGTGGTGCCTTTGGTTTTGTAATCGATAAGGCAGATGCGGCCATTGATCCGCGCCACCAGGTCCAGGGTGCCGGCGTACCCTACTGCCTTGTTCCACACAGTGATTTCCGGAGCAAGGGGCTCCACGCGGAAAAGCTCCCACCATTCATCGAACCGCACGGCGAAGGCTTCCTCCCCATTGGCAGCCAGCGCTTCCCGCGCTTCCTTCATGGCATGCGGGCGTCCCAGGGCTCGCAGTGCAACCTGCTCGCAGTACGTGTGGACACGGTCCCCGCGGCGCGCGGCATCGTCCCGATACGTCTCAGCGGCTTTGGCCGCCCGGTTGATGGCCTGCTTGATCTTCGACGGGCTGCCCAGGCAATCGGACAACAGCGGGTCCTTGGCCAGGCTGCTTGCCCCCATGTAGCCAAACCAGCCGTCCAGGCCGTGCGGCTGCTGGCTGATGACTGTAGTGATGGAAGGCACGGAGAACTGCTCCGATGTGGACCGGGCATACATCCGGCCGTATTCGGTGGCATGGGCGAGGAGCGGATCAGTCATACAAAAGACTCTTTCACAGGGGGCCGACAAAATCTCCGGGAGCCAGGCCCGGGCATAAAAAAGGTCCGCCTCCGCTGCTGATGAGCGGAAACGGACCTTCTGCGGTGGGCGATACTGGGTTCGAACCAGTGACCTCTTCGGTGTGAACGAAGCGCGCTACCACTGCGCCAATCGCCCCGATGCATTTGAATGCTAGCCCACCCGGTGGCCATTTCAAAAATCGGCCTCCGGCTCCCAAAGACAACCCCCGCGGATGTCCCACTTTCGTGGCCCGTCCCCTCGGATACACGCCCCACATTCCTGCATGCCGCGGCGGAATGGGCGGCAGGGAATGCAGGAATTACACGCTTGTAAGTCCCGGCATTCCGCGCGGTTGCTGGGATGCAGGGGCATGAGCGAAGCAGCCGGATCAGTCGATTTGGACTTTCCCGGAACCTCCTATATTGTTTTTACTCGTTGGAAGCGAGGAAATGCCGAAACGGCAAGAAATCGAACCTCCAAACTGCGGACGTAGCTCAGCTGGTAGAGCACCACCTTGCCAAGGTGGATGTCGCGAGTTCGAATCTCGTCGTCCGCTCGCAGGACACTGTCACGGCAACGGTTGCTAAACCGGCGCTTACACGGTGGGTTGGCCGAGAGGCGAGGCAGCGGCCTGCAAAGCCGTATACACGGGTTCGAATCCCGTACCCACCTCGGTGAAAACCATGGTTTTTCGGATACCCTCCGGATCAGCATGGGCGATTGGCGCAGCGGTAGCGCGCTTCCCTGACACGGAAGAGGTCACTGGTTCGATCCCAGTATCGCCCACTCGGCAAGGTAACTTGCCAACAGCAGTCCGGTCCCGGCCGGAACGCAATTGCGGACGTAGCTCAGCTGGTAGAGCACCACCTTGCCAAGGTGGATGTCGCGAGTTCGAATCTCGTCGTCCGCTCTCCTTTTACAACCCATTGGCCGGTCCTCCGGTTCCGGGCGATTGGCGCAGCGGTAGCGCGCTTCCCTGACACGGAAGAGGTCACTGGTTCGATCCCAGTATCGCCCACACTCAAAGCAGCTCGTGAAGAGCTGCTTTTTTTGTTGCCGTTTTCGGCCCCATCCGCTGCGGGCGAACGCCAAATATCCCCAATGTCCTTGGAACTGCCCTCCCACGGGGCTAGGATCGATTGCGCAAGGAGCGACCTGGCTCCGCGACCGAAGGGAGGTGCTCGTGGGACTGATTGACGATCTAAAGGGCAAGGCACAGGGTCTTATCCGCGGAAACGAGCAGACCATCAAGGACGGCATCACCAAAGCCGGCGACTTCGTCGACCAGAAAACCGGTGGCAAGTACGCCGGCCACGTCGACAAGGTCCAGGATGGCGCTTCCAAGCTCGTGGACAAGAATGGGACCCCTGGCGAGGCACCTGCCGCAGAGCAGGTCCCCCCGGTCAATCCCGTCAATCCGGCACCGCCGGCTGACAGGACTCCGTAAGGATCTCGGCCGGGGCATTGCCCCAGCACGTCAACGGGGCGCGGGTCCCGCCGGGAGGCGGCGCCCGCGCCTTTGGCGTTTAAATGCCTCATGGCTGCTGGCCGGCGCCACTCTCCCCGGCAAGAGCCCGACTGGCTGACAGGGCGGCCTGTGGTGCAGCGGGCATCGCAATTGCCACCCGGGCCGCAACCACGGATAACCTGCCGGTATGGCGAAGTCTTCCGCACCCACCCGCCCCGGCCGGACGTCCGGGCCCTCCTCCTTCGATTCCCGGCCCGTCGTTGCCGGTATTGTCACGGCCCTGGTGGGCTTTACGTCCTCTTTCGCTGTCGTCCTCGCCGGGCTCAAGGCCGTGGGGGCCAACCCGGCCCAGGCTGCCTCGGGCCTGCTGGCACTCACCCTGGCGGTCGGCGTCGGCGTCCTGCTGCTTGCCTGGCGGTCCAAGGTTCCGGTCACGCTTGCCTGGTCCACGCCGGGCGCAGCGCTGCTGGTCACGTCCGGAACGCCCGACGGCGGCTGGCCGGCCGCCGTCGGAGCCTTCCTTGCCGCCGGGGTGCTGATAGCCCTGACCGGGCTTATCCCTGCCCTCGGCCGGCTGATGGCGCGTATCCCCGCGTCGCTCGCCCAGGCTATGCTGGCCGGCGTCCTGCTGCAGTTATGCCTGGCACCGTTCACCGCACTGGGTTCCGTTCCGCTCTTTGTGGCTCCGGTCATTGCCTGCTGGTTGCTCATGATGAGGTTTGCCCCGCGCTGGGCTGTCCCTGCGGCTCTTGTGGTGGCGCTGGGAGTGATCGCCGTATCCTTGGCTGCCACAGGAACGGGTGTAGGAACGGGAGGGGTGCTGCCGGAACTCGTGTGGACCACGCCGTCCTTCAGCCTGCAGGCAATGGTGGGCATTGCCCTGCCGTTGTTCGTGGTCACCATGGCCTCCCAGAACGTTCCGGGTGTGGCGGTGCTGCGCTCGTTCGGCTTTGCCACGCCGTGGCGGGCATCGATGCTGGTGACCGGTGCCGGCACCGTCCTGGGCGCGCCGTTCGGCGGCCATGCCATCAACCTTGCCGCACTGAGCGCGGCCCTCGCTGCCGGCGAGGAGGCCGGCAGCAACCGGAGCAGGCGCTGGGTTGCAGGATTTACTTCCGGGCTGGCCTACCTGGTGCTGGCCGCATTCTCGGCCGCGCTGGTCACCCTGGTCAGTGCGGCCCCCGCGGGCATGCTGGAAGCCGTGGCCGGGTTGGCGCTCCTGGGCACGCTCGCGGCGTCCGTTTCCTCGGCGCTGGCTGATGCCGAGGACCGCATCGCCCCGGCCGTCACATTCCTGATGGCCGCTTCGGGGCTCGCGTTCGCCGGGATCGGGTCGGCGTTTTGGGCGCTCCTTGCCGGCCTGCTGGTCAGGACGCTGCTGGTCCCCCGCCGGGAACGGAAACTGCTGGACGGTGGGCACGCAGGCGCGAAGGACCGCGCCTAGGAACTGCCGGCGAGGGGTACAGCGCGGGGCATCGCCGCCCCGCCGGACGGACTAGGACGGTTCGTGGTTCTGGCCTTCGCGGGCCAGTGCAGTGAGCCTGGACACGGCACGGAAGTACTTCTTCATGTAGCCGCCGGCCATCATTTCCTCTGTGAAGAGCTTGTCGAACGGAACGCCGCTGGCAAGGATAGGGACGTCCTTGTCGTAAAGACGGTCCGCCAAGACCACGAACCGCAGCGCCACGGCCTGCTCGGTGATGGTTTCCACGTTGCGCCACACCACGCCGTCAATTCCGTCGATGAGCTGGCGGTACCGGCTCGGGTGCACGCCCGCGAGGTGGTGGATCAGGGTGCTGAACTCGTCCTGGGCCACCGTCTTGCCGTCGAATTCGGCCTTCATGTGGGAGGACAGTTCGCTGTTCTTCAGCGGGGCGGGGGCTGCCGGCAAGCCGCGGTGGCGGAAGTCTTCGCCGTCGATGCGGATAACGTCGAACTGGTCCGCCAGGACCTGGATCTCGCGCTGGAAATCCACGGCAGCGAAGCGGCCATCACCCAGTGAGCCGGGCAGGGTGTTGGAGGTGGCAGCCAGCTTCACGCCGGCGTCGGCCAGTTCCCGCATCAGCCTGGACATCAGGACGGTGTCGCCCGGGTCGTCGAGTTCGAATTCGTCGATGCACACCAGCTTGTAGCTGCTGAGTGCGTCAACCGTTTTGCGGAAGGACAGGGCGCCCACCAGGTTGGTGTACTCAACGAAGGTGCCGAAGGCCTTCGGTCCGGGGGCGGCGTGCCAGAGCGACGCGAGGAGGTGGGTCTTGCCCACGCCGAATCCGCCGTCGAGGTAGATGCCGGCACGCGAGCTGTCCTTCTTGCCGAACAGTTTCTTGAAGAGCCCGCCGCCGTCAGACGGTGCCACGTTGCCGGCAAACCCCTCCAGCGCCTGGACGGCAGCAGCCTGGCTGGGCTGCTTCGGGTCCGGACGGTAGCTGGCGAAGGACACCTGGCCAAACCGCGGCGATGGATAGAAACCCTTAAGGAGTTCGTTCACCGACACTGCAGGAGTGCGCGCCGCAAGCTGTTCGATCTGTACCAAGGTGGTCCGTTCTGCTGGTAGGTGGTCCCCAGAAAGGATACCGGCTTCACGGTCCCCGTCCCGGCGCAGCGTCGGCGGGACCACCCGGGGTGATGAAGCCAACATTTCGTCCTGTTAACGGAATACGGACAACGCATCAGCCGCTGGATAGTGTGGGGAAAGGTCCCCATGCAGGAGCCGTTTACCGCACTGCGCGGCCCTCCCGTGTCCTCGATGAAAGGCCAACACCATGCCCTACCCCGTTGAACAGAATGAAAAGTTCGCCGCCTACGCCCACCCGGAGCGGCTGGTTTCCACCGAGTGGCTCGCCTCCGCTTTGGAGAGCGGCGCCGTTGCCAACGGTGAGCTGGTTGTCGTGGAATCGGACGAGGACGTGCTGCTCTACGAGACCGGCCACATCCCCGGCGCAGTGAAGATCGACTGGCACACCGACCTGAACGATGACGTCACCCGCGACTACGTTGACGGCGCAGCCTTCGCTGAGCTGGCCGCCTCGAAGGGCATCTCCCGCGACAGCACCGTGGTGATCTATGGCGACAAGTCCAACTGGTGGGCCGCCTACGCCCTGTGGGTCTTCACCCTTTTCGGCCACCAGGACGTGCGCCTGCTCGACGGCGGCCGGGACAAGTGGATCGCCGAAGGCCGGGAACTGACCAAGGACAAGCTTGCGCCCGCCCAGGGCAACTACCCCGTGGTGGAGCGCGACGACGCCCCCATCCGCGCCTTCAAGGACGACGTGCTGGCCCACCTGGGCAAGCCCCTGATCGACGTCCGCTCCGCCGAGGAGTACACCGGCCAGCGCACCCACATGCCGGCCTACCCGGAAGAGGGTGCACTGCGCGGCGGCCACATCCCCACTGCTGCCTCCGTACCGTGGGCCCGCGCAGCGGCCGAGGACGGCACGTTCCGCAGCCGGGAAGAACTTGACGCCATCTACCTCGGCGAGGCCGGCCTTGCCGCGGGCGACGACGTGGTGGCCTACTGCCGCATCGGCGAGCGTTCCAGCCACACCTGGTTTGCACTGAAGTTCCTGCTGGGCTTCGAGTCCGTCCGTAACTATGACGGCTCCTGGACCGAGTGGGGCAACGCCGTCCGCGTCCCCATCGTCAAGGGTGCCGAGCGCGGCTCCTTCCCCGTCACCGTTGGAGTCTGACGAAAGCTCCCGCGTAAACTGGCCATGATGACTACTCAAGCCTTGCCTTCCGCCCTTGCGGCGATTGTGGACGACTTCCAGGCCCTGTCCGAGCCCGAGCGGCTGCAGCTGCTGCTCGAATTCTCGGAGGGGCTTCCGGAACTTCCCGAACGGCTCACCAACCACCCCGAGCTCCTGGAGCAGGTAGTGGAGTGCCAGTCGCCGCTGTTCCTGACCATCGAAACGGAAAAGGACGGCAGCGACGGTCCCGGCACCGCAGTCCGGCTCTTTTTCAAGGCCCCCGCCGAAGCGCCCACCACGCGTGGCTTCGCCGGAGTGCTGCACGAAGGCCTGGATGGACTCTCGGCAGCGGAAATCCTTTCAGTACCGGACGACATGCCCGAACTGCTGGGCCTCACCCGGGCCATCACCCCGCTCAGGATGAGGGGCATGACGGCGATGCTGGGCAGGATCAAGCGCAAGGTAGCTGCAGCGTCCGGCGTCCGCGCCTGACGCCACGGACGCGTGGCACGAAAAAGCACTGCACAGGGAACCCCGGCCACGGCGGCACTCGCCGCCGCCGGGGTTCCCTTCGTGCTGCACCCCTATCCCCATGATCCGGCCGTGGCCAGCTACGGAGCGGAGGCGGCCGCAGTCCTGGGGATCGATCCGGCACGGGTGTTCAAGACACTGATGGTGGAGGTTGAAGGCAGGCTGGCCGTGGGCATCGTTCCCGTCAGCGGGACCCTGGACCTGAAAGCCTTCGCTGCGGCGATGGGGGCAAAGAAGGCCACCATGGCAGATCCGGCCGCCGCACAACGCCGGACCGGCTACGTACTGGGCGGTATCTCACCGCTTGGCCAACGGCTCCCCTCCCCCACGGTGCTCGACTCCTCCGCCCTGGAGCTGGACACCATGCTCGTCTCCGGCGGCCGGCGCGGCCTTGATATCGAACTTGCACCGCTGGACCTTGTCCGGCTGACCGACGCAGTCACCGCACCGATCGGCAGCAAGGCCTAGCTGCTCGTCGGGGCTGCCAATGCGGGCAGCCGGCAGGCTGACGAGCCACGCTGACTAACCACGCTGACTAACCACGTTGACCAGCCGGGCTGATCAGCCAGGCTGGTTTCCCGGCCGGGCGCCCGGGTTGAGGCGCGGCGCGAGCTGTTGGCGCAGCCATGCCTTTACCAGCCGCTCCCAGCGCTCGGGGTCCACGTTCCATTCCTTGGTGTGCCGCGCGTGGTTGAAGGCTTCGAAGGTCACCATTTCAGGGTTCCGCTCGGCCAGCAGCGCGGACGGCTTATAGGGCACATACTCGTCATCCACGCTGTGCAGGATCAGTGTAGGGGTCCGCAGTTCGACGGCGCGTGATACCCAGTCCATGGCCTTGAGGTCCACGGGCGCGGACAAGCCCGTCAGCCTGCGTCCGAGCGGATGCCCCAGCATGAGCTGCCCATACCGGCCCACCAGCGAGGGTATCCGGTTCAGCTGTGCATGGTGGGCCAGGACGTTGACCCAGTCGATGACGGGGGCGTCAAGGACCATGGCCCGGATCAGGTGCCGGTACCGGGACAGGTCCGCTGCCTGCAGGCAGATGGCCCCGCCCATGGACCAGCCAAAGAGCACAACCTCCTCGGCGCCGTTGTCCAGTGCGTATCCGATGGCCGCCTCAATGTCCTGCCATTCCGTAGACCCCAGTCCATACCGGCCATCGTCCGCCGAAGGCGCAAGGCCGTCATTGCGGTAGGACAACAGCAGGCTGGTCAGCCCCAGCTCCAGCGCCGGACCCACCGCCCGCAGCGCTTCCTGCCGGCTGGCGCCTCGCCCATGGACCATGAGCGCCCATGTCCGTGCGGTTCCGCCGGCGCGGACCAGCCAGGCCGGCGCCTCGCCGCGTCCCACGGGAATGGCCACCTCCTCGGCTGCATAGCCGACGGCGGCCGGGTCCGGGTAGAGAGCGCCGCTCCACCAGCCCCACCGGGCGGCAGAAAGGTCCCCGGCGTAAACCGCTTCGACTTCGCGCAGTACAGTCCGTTCCGCCGGCGAATAGGAGATGATGCGGCCGATCCTGGCGTGTCCCCTGCCGCCATCGAAATAGAAGCCGTAACGGCCGTCCACCGTGGTGTCGTCCGTGGCGGCCAGGATCACCTGCTGCTTTTGCCCGTCGCGGATGACCGCAAGGACCTCCTGGTCTGATGTCCGCTGCCGCGCCGGCGTAATGACGCGGCGGGCGAAATATACGGCGAGCGCTGACGAACCCGCAGCCAGCAGCCCAGTGAGGGAACTACCTGCGATGGCACCGGCGATAGCCCATCGGGTCCCCAGCGACATGCCCCCTGTTTCCGGGGTGTGGGCAGTGTGCTCCGGGCGCGTCCGCAGATAAGAAGCCATGCTCCTATTCTTACCGTCACCGGAAGGATCACCGCATTCCGGTGAGGGCGGGTCCTGTGTGGACCGGTCCCCCGTACACCGTGACAGCCCCGTGTACAGGTGAGTGCGGCTCCCCACGCACAGGGCTAGGCTAAGGCCATGAGCGAACCCATCGTCATCCTGACCGAAGCGCCACTGGGGGCGGACGACCGCCTGAACATCGAACGCCTGGTGGACGGAGCAGACTCCCGGCTGCTGGTCCTTGTGCCGGCCAACACCGAACGGCACCTGCTGGTGGATTTCCTCGAACACCTCTCCCTCCTGGAAATTGCCGCGGCCTTCCGCGAACTGACCTCCCGCGCGCCGGACCCCGCCGAGGAACGCGCGCACGCCACGGAGACCCTGTCAGCCTCACTTGCCGCCCTGGAAGGACTGGGCGCCGGAGTGGACGGTGAAGTGGTGGACGGCGGTGCCGTCAACGGACTGGTGGCCAGGGTTAGGGACACCGGCGCCACGCAGGCAGTGGTGATCACGCGGCCACACGCTGTGTCCGATACCTTCCACACCGACTGGGCGAACAAGGCCCAGGACCAGCTCGGCATCCCCGTCCTGCACCTGTACGCAGGATCGGGATTTATCGGCGACTCCTAGGCGTTGACCACAACATGAGTATCTTCGGAAACAACATTTTCGGAAACAAGGCCACCCACGCTGTCGCGGACCCGGCAGCCGATTCCCACGGCACCGGCGGGGAGGACGGCGCGGCCGCCGTGCAGAAGTCCGACGCGCAGTGGCGCGAGGAACTGACGCCCGAGGAGTACCGCGTCCTCCGGCAGGCTGGGACCGAGCGCCCGTACACCGGCGAGTACTGGGACACCCACACTGCGGGCGTGTACCAGTGCCGGGCCTGCGGGACCGAACTGTTCACCAGCAACGAGAAGTTCGATTCGCACTGCGGCTGGCCGTCTTTCTGGGCCCCGCTGGCCGAGGGCACGGTCCGCTACATCCACGACCGCACCATGGGGATGGACCGCGTGGAGGTCCGCTGCGGCGCCTGCGATTCGCACCTGGGCCACGTGTTCGACGGCGAGGGCTACGGTACTCCCACGGACCAGCGCTACTGCATCAACTCCGTGTCGCTGCGGCTCGTCCCGAAGGACGGGGCAGAGGCGGCGGACGGCACGGTGCGGACGGACGGTACTGCGGCGGGCTGATTCAGCAGCCAGTGCCGGCGGGCGGGCGCGGCAGTCAGCCCTGCCGGGTCCGCCCGCCGGTCCGTTCACAGGGCGCGCCCAGAACCACGATCCCCCAGCGCAGGGCGGGCTCAACGCGCAGAGCACGGAGCTGAGAAATAGTCTTTCTTAGCCTCAACCGCTTTTCAGATTAGTTCTGCTTGTTGCTTGCTACGCTCCGAAGAGAGAAGCAAGCAACGCCCAGAAAGGCAGCGACGATGACTGAAACCCTCACCGCCGTCCCCCGGATTTCCGCGGACAACCAGGACTGGATCCGCCTCCGGACCGCAGCGTCAGCCCTCCAGGGCCTGCAGGCGGCGGACGGCTCCGTGCCGGACGTGGCCAGCCACAGCACGGCGGCACTGCACGTTGACAGCATCGTGGACGCCGTGCGGGCCCTTGCCCCGGCCTTCCCGCACGATGCCGCCTACCTTGACGCGGTCTGCGCCGACTTCACGGCCTGGGTGGCCGGCGGGTTCGCCGTTCCGGACTTCCTCTCGTCGCTGCTGTCCTTCCAGCCCCAGGAACTCCGGCAGGACGGCCTCCAGCACCTGGTGGTCTTCCCCATGTACACCCAGAACGGCAGCAGCAGCCGGCTGGTGGAGGCCGTGCTGATCGAGGTCATCTGGCCCGAGTTCATCGCCGGCCTGGAGGCAGGCGACTACTCCAACAAACTGTTTGTTCCCATCCGGTTCGTCGACTTCACCGCAGGCTACGACACCAACTCAGCGGTCCTCTTCCCGGAAACCGTGGCCGTCAGCACCACCCCCACCTTCACCTGGGGTGCCATCTTTGCCGACCGCGAAGCCGCGCGCTTCCGGCGCGTGCTCAAGGCCGCTGCTGAGACCACCCGCCTGGAACTGCCCGAGGGCGCCGCTGAGCTGCTGGCCGACCAGGACCTGACCGAGGCCACCTTCGTCATGTGGGACCTGATCCACGACCGGACCCACATGCGCGGCGACCTGCCCTTCGATCCGTTCATGATCAAGCAGCGCATGCCCTTCTTCCTGTACTCGCTGGAAGAACTCCGCTGCGACCTCACAGCCTTCCGGGAATCCGTGCGCATCGAGAAGGACGACGACGCCGATCCTGAAGCCCGCCGGCACGCCAAACTGGTGCAGTACGCCGTCATCTTCGACCGGATCTTCCGCTTCGCCATCACCGGGAGCCGCGTCCGCAACTACGACGGCCTGGGTGGCCAACTGCTGTTCGCGTGGCTGCACCAGCAGCACGTCCTGCACTGGACCGATACCCGGCTCACCATCGACTGGGACGGGGTGCCGGACGCCGTCATGGCGCTCGGGGCACGGATTGACGACCTCTACTGGCGCTCGATCGACCGGCCCAAGACCGCCCACTGGCTGGCAGCCTACGAGCTCATCTCCGGCACGGTCACGCCTAACCCCGCGTCCGTCTGGGCAAAGGGCCCGGACGCCCTCCCCCTGTCCGGTGCCCCGCGGGGCCTGACCGATCAGGTGCTGGACGATGAATTCCCGCTGTCCATGTTCTACGAGGCGTTGGAGAAGAAGATGCGCCCTGTCATCGAGTCCACCGCAGGCATCACCGGCAGCTCGGCGCTGTGAGGGGAACCGCCGGCACGCTTCCGGCACTCACCGTCCTCGTCACAGGCGGCAGCGGAGCCTCCGGCGTAGCGGTCGCCCGTGCCCTCCACATGGCCGGGCACCGGGTCATCACGGTGGGTTCCGACCAGCAGCGGATCGAGGCAGCAGCACAACAGGCGGGCGACGGCGTCACGCACCTCACGTGCGACCTCGCCAGCCTCGACGACGTCAGGCAGCTCCGCGGCGACGTCGCGCTCCAGGCCGGGACCGTGGACGCCGTCATCCACCTGGTGGGCGGATGGCGGGGTGCGCAGGGAATCCCCGATCAATCCGACGAGGACTGGGATTTCCTCGAGCGGGGAGCCGTCACGACGCTGCGCAACATCACCCGGGTGTTCTTTGACGACATTGCCGCCTCCCCGCACGGCAGGTTCGCCATGATCTCCTCCACTGCCGTGGAAAAGCCGGCGGCCGGCGTGGCCAACTACGTGGCCGCCAAGGCTGCAGCCGAGGCGTGGACCATGGCCGTGGCGGACGGTTTCCGCCGCACAGCCGCGGCCGACGGCGGCGGGCAGGCTGCCGCCGTCGTCCTCGTTGTGAAGTCCCTCGTGGACGACGGACTGCGCCGCAGCCACCCGGAGCGGACGTTCCCGGGAGCCACGGACGTGGCCGAACTCGCGGAAGCGGTGGTGGGGCTGTTCGACGCCCCGGCGGCCGATCTGAACGGCACCCGGGTCCGGCTGGCTCCGTGACCCGGCAGCGCCCCACCGCACAGGGGCACCCCACCGCTGCAAGCCATACATAGACTGGGAATGTGAGCAAAGGCATGACAACCACAGCAGAGACCGGTGCGGCCCTTCGGCTGCACGACCCCAACGTGCGGGGCTTCGCCTCGGACAACTACTCCGGCGTCCACCCGGAGATCCTGGCGGCGCTTGCCGCAGCCAACGAAGGCCACCAGGTGTCCTACGGCGAGGACGACTACACCTCCCGGCTTCACGGGGTCATGGAGGAGCACTTCGGGCCGGGCATCGAATGCTTCCCCGTGTTCAACGGAACCGGGGCGAACGTCCTCTCGCTGCAGTCCCTGCTCCCCCGCTGGGGAGCCGTGGTGTGCGCCTCCACCGCCCACATCAACATGGACGAAAACGGGGCACCGGAACGCATCGGCGGCATGAAGCTGCTGCAGGTCCCCACCCCGGACGGGAAGCTGACTCCGGAGCTGATCGACCGGGAGGCATGGGGCTGGGGTGACGAGCACCGCGCACAGCCGCTGGCCGTGTCCATCACCCAGACCACCGAACTGGGCACCTGCTACACACCGGAGGAAGTGCGCGCCATCGCCGACCATGTCCACGCGAAGGGCATGAAGCTGCACATGGACGGTGCCCGCCTGGCGAACGCCGCAGCCCACCTGCAGGTGCCGCTGCGTGTCTTCACCCGGGACGCCGGCGTCGACATCCTGTCCTTCGGCGGCACCAAGAACGGCCTGCTGTTTGGCGAGGTGGTGGTGGCGCTGAACCCCGAAGCCGCCCACGGCCTGGTGTACCTGCGCAAGATGAACATGCAGCTGGCATCCAAGATGCGCTTCATGTCCGCCCAGTTCATTGCCCTGCTGGAAGGTGGCCTCTGGTTACGCTCGGCCTCCCATGCCAACGCCATGGCTTCCAGGCTCCGCGCCGCCGTGGACACCATCGACGGCATCCGGCCCACCCAGAAGACAGAGTCCAACGGGGTGTTTGCCGTGCTCCCCGAAGGAGTGGCGGACCGGCTCCGTGCATCCTTCCGGTTCTATGACTGGGACGAAGCTGCCCGGGAAGTGCGCTGGATGTGTTCGTTCGACACCACCGAAGAGGACGTGGATTCGTTCATCGCCGCCATCCGCCACGAACTGCGCGACTACGACGGCGGGCAGGCCGGCTGAGGCGCACGGGACGGCGAGCCTCCCCGGACAGCACTGAAGGGTTGCGTAATCTGCCATGGTGAACGCACTTGACCAGGTTCCCCCGGATTTCCTCCATGCTCTGGGAACCCTCAGGAAAGCCCAGTGCCGCAAGGAACTCCACCTCGCGGAAATTCCCGCGCCGGCGCGCCTGGCACCCTTCGCCGTCGCCCTGGGCGCGGAAGTCATGGCCCAGGGCGCCGGGACCGCGGCACCTCCCCTGCACGGACCGGCCGCAATGGCCCTGGCCGCCGCCGGGACCGGGGAGGACAGCGACACGGAGCTCGCCACCGGGCGCTTCATCCTGCTGCACGATCCCGAAGGCTCGGCAGTGTGGGACGGGGAATTCAGGATCGTCACCTACATCCGTGCCGAGCTCGAACCGGATATGGGCAACGACGAGATGCTCGGAACGGTGGCCTGGACCTGGCTGGTGGAGGCACTGGAAAACCACGACGCGCCCTACCGGGCCGCCGGCGGGACCGCCACCCGGGTGCTGTCTGAAAGCTTCGGGACCCTCTCCGAACGGCCCGGAACCATTGATATTGAACTGCGGGCGTCCTGGACCCCCGCCACGCCGGATGTTACGGCGCACCTCGAAGCCTGGTCCGACATGGTGTGCACCTTCGCGGGACTCCCGCCCCTGCCCGACGGCGTCACGCCCCTGCCGCAGCGGCGCCGGAACTGACTCCCATGCAGCCCTGCCGGGAGCGTGCCAGCGGACCTTCGGCGCGCAGGACCGGTAAACTGGGGGCATCATGACCCCTAACAACCCGGAAAACACCACGGCCGGCGCTCCGGCTGCTGATACCGCACCCCATATCACCGTGGAGGGCTTCGACAGCCCCATCCCCGAAATCATCGAACTCGACGCACCCCGTGAGGGCGTCCCCCTGGTCATCGAGACCCAGGCCGGACTGGAACGCTGCGCAGCCGCCATCGCCGCAGGAACCGGACCGGCAGGGGTGGACGCGGAACGGGCCTCCGGGTTCCGCTACGGCCAGCGCGCCTTCCTGGTGCAGATCCGCCGCGAAGGCGCCGGCACCTGGCTGATCGATCCCGAGCCTTTTGATGACCTCGCCATCATTAACGACGCCCTCCGCGGCGTCGAGTGGATCCTGCACGCCGCAACCCAGGACCTTCCGTGCCTGTCGGAGCTGGGCATGTGGCCGGACAAGCTCTTCGACACGGAACTTGCTGCCCGCCTGGCCGGACTTCCCCGCGTGGGCCTTGCCGCGGTCATCGAACAGCTTCTCGGCTTCGGCCTGGCCAAGGAACACTCCGCCGCCGACTGGTCCACCCGCCCCCTCCCGGAACCGTGGCTGCGCTACGCAGCACTGGACGTCGAGGTCCTCAGCGAGCTGCGGGAAGAGCTGGTGGAACTGCTCCAGACCGACGGCAAGCTGGAATACGCCGAGCAGGAGTTTGCCGCGATCCTGGCAGCGGGCATCGCTCCGCCGCGTCTGGACCCGTGGCGGAAGACCTCCGGCCTGCACCAGATCAGGGACCGGCGCCAGCTGGCCGCCGTCAGGGAACTGTGGCTGGAACGCGACGCGCTGGCCCGCAAGCGCGATGTCGCACCGGGCCGGCTGATCCCGGACTCCGCGCTGGTGTCCGCTGCCAAGGCCATGCCCTCCACCGTTCCCCAGCTGCTGGGGACCAAGGGCTTCCATGGCCGGGCGGCGCAGCGCGAGGCGCCGCGCTGGCTCCGTTGCATCGCCGCCGCCCGGGACCTGGACGATCTTCCCCCGCTGCACCTGGCAACGAACGCCCCGCCGCCGCCCAGGGTCTGGGCCGAACGCGACCCCGAGGCTGCCGCGCGGCTCGCCACGGCCAGGCCGCTGCTTCAGGAGCGGGCCGACCAGCTGAACCTCCCGGTGGAAAACCTGCTCACGCCCGACTACCTTCGCCGGGTTGCCTGGCGCCCGCCGGCTGCGATGAGCGAGGAATCGGTGGCCTCGGAGCTTCGCGGACTCGGTGCGCGCGAGTGGCAGGTGGAGCTCACTGCCCCGCTTATCACCCGTGCCTTCCTGGATCCACAGCCGCTTCCGCCCAAAGAGCCGAAAGCCGCGGTCACCGCGGGAAGCTAGCCTTCCGGCGCCCCTTCCACACCGGCCTTGCAGCCTAAGTTACTCGCGAGTAACATCGGACGTACTGCCGCACACCCTGCCGTCCTCCGGCATGTGCGCGGCGCCTACGTCTCGATGAGGAGTTACACGTGAGCCACACCGGAAGCGGCGCCACCCGGCGCACTGTCCGCGACGTCGTCTTTATTGACGGCCTCCGCACGCCCTTCGGCCGGGCCGGTGAGAAGGGGATCCATGCCGGTACCCGCGCCGACGACCTGATCGTGAAGTGCATCCGCGAGCTGCTGCGCAGGAACCCCTCGCTGCCGCCCGAGCGGGTGGATGAGGTGGCCATCGCCGCCACCACCCAGACCGGCGACCAGGGCCTCACGCTGGGCAGGACCGCCGCGCTGCTGGCCGGACTGCCCCGCACCGTACCGGGCTTCGCCGTGGACCGCATGTGTGCCGGGGCCATGACCGCCGTAACGTCCACGGCCGGCGGCATCGGCTTCGGCGCCTACGACGTCGTCATCGCCGGCGGCGTGGAGCACATGGGCAACCACCCCATGGGCTCCGGCGCCGACCCGAACCCCCGGTTCATGTCCGAACGGCTGGTGGACCCTGCCGCCCTCAACATGGGCAACACCGCCGAGAACCTGCACGACCGCTTCCCCGCCATCACCAAGGAGCGCAGCGACGCCTACGCCGTGGCATCCCAGGACAAGCTGGCCGCAGCCTACCGCGAGGGCCGCATCCAGCCCGACCTGGTGCCGGTGGCAGGCCGGAAGCCGGGCCAGGGCTGGACCGTGCACAGCGTGGACGAACCGCCGCGCCCCGGGACCACCGCTACCGACCTCGCCGGACTCCGCACCCCCTTCCGCGCGCACGGCCGCGTGACCGCCGGCAATTCGGCGGGCCTCAATGACGGTGCCACTGCCGCCGTCCTGGCCTCGGGCGAAGCGGCGGCTGAGCTTGGCCTCCCCGTGAAGATGCGGCTGGTCAGCTACGCGTACGCCGGCGTGGAGCCTGAAGTCATGGGCATCGGCCCGGTCCCCGCCACCGAGAAAGCACTGCAGAACGCGGGCCTCACCATTGAAGACATCGGCCTCTTCGAGATTAACGAGGCCTTCGCGGTCCAGGTCCTGAGCTTCCTGGACCACTTCGGCATTCCCGACGACGACCCCCGGGTTAACCGCTACGGCGGCGCGATTGCCGTGGGCCACCCCCTCGCCTCCTCCGGTGTCCGGCTGATGACCCAGCTGGCCCGCCAGTTCGAAGAGGACCCTTCAGTGCGCTACGGCATCACCGCCATGTGCGTGGGACTCGGCATGGGCGGGACCGTTATCTGGGAAAACCCGCACCACGCCGATTACAGTGGCGGCACCGGCACCACAGGAACCGCAACCACCGCCCCGGCAGCAGTCCACACCGAAGGAGCCACAGCATGAGCGCCGCAGATTTCACCGGATTCGCCAGCCTGTTCCCCACCGAAACAGTCACGCATTCCTACGTGCAGGACATTCCGCTTCCCGCTGCCCCCGGCAAGGAAAGCCCCGGAACGTTTGCCCTGGTCACGCTCGACAACGGACTGGACCACAGCAAACCCACCACGCTGGGGCCCAACACCCTCGTGGAACTCGGCTCGGTGCTGGAAGGCTTGCGGGACCGGGCCGCCCGCGGTGAGATCGCCGGCGTCGGGGTTACCGGCAAGCCCTACTACCTCGTGGCCGGAGCCGACCTCTCTGCCGTGAAGTCGCTGGAGGAGCGCGAGCACGGACTCCACATGGCCCAACTGGGCCACGATGTATATGCAACGCTGGCCAACCTGGGCGTTCCCAGCTTCGCCTTCATCAACGGCACCGCCCTGGGCGGCGGACTGGAAATCGCACTGCAGTCCACCTACCGCACCGTATCCACCGGCGCCGGTGCCCTGGCCCTCCCCGAAGCCCTCCTGGGGCTGGTCCCGGGCTGGGGAGGCGTCTACCTGCTCCCCCGGCTGATCGGGCCCGAGAACGCCGTCAAGGTGATGATCGAGAACCCGCTCAGCAACAACCGGACCCTCAGCGGCCCGCAGGCCTTCGACCTTGGCATCGCGGATGCCCTGTTCGAACCCGCCGACTTCCTGGAGCAGTCCCTTGCGTGGGCCGCGAAAGTGATCTCCGGCGAGCTGGTTCCGGAACGCGCCAACGCCGTCGACCCCTCCCACCCGGACACCGCCGGACGCTGGGCCGCTGCGGTGGCTGCGGGCCGGAAGTTCGTGGAATCCAAGACGTCGAACGCGGCGCCCGCCCCGGCCAAGGTCCTGGAGC
The DNA here is from genome assembly GCF_056394175.1 of Pseudarthrobacter sp. 10T415. Classification (NCBI taxonomy): domain Bacteria; kingdom Bacillati; phylum Actinomycetota; class Actinomycetes; order Micrococcales; family Micrococcaceae; genus Pseudarthrobacter; species Pseudarthrobacter sp. 10T415. The sequence goes on from NZ_JBFTHJ010000012.1 coordinate 68,074, forward strand.
TGATGGAAGCCAACCGCACCATGAGCCAGGCTGAATCGGCAGCCCTCGAATGCGAGACACTGGCCGGGCTGATGCAGACCGATGAGTTCCGCGCCACCGTGTACGCCTTCCTGGACCTCGTCCAGAAACGGTCCAAGCGTCCCGCCGGTGCCCCTGACCGCAAACTCGCCCGCCCTGTCACCAAAGTCGGTGTGGTGGGAGCCGGCCTGATGGCCGGCCAGCTGGCGCTGCTGTTTGCCCGCCAGCTGAAGGTGCCGGTGGTACTGACCGACATTGACCAGGCCCGGGTGGACAAGGGCGTCGGCTACGTCCACGGCGAGGTGGACAAACTGCTGGCGAAGAAGCGGATCAGCGCGGACGCCGCCAACCGCACCAAGGCGCTGGTGTCCGGTTCAGTGTCCAAGGAAGCCTTTGCGGATGCTGATTTCGTGATCGAAGCGGTCTTTGAGGAACTCGGCGTCAAGAAGCAGGTGTTCGCGGAGTTGGAGGCCGTCGTTTCGGGAGACTGCATCCTGGCCACCAACACGTCGTCGCTCTCGGTGACGGCCATGGCCGAGGACCTGCAGCACCCGGAACGGCTGGTAGGGTTCCACTTCTTCAACCCGGTTGCCGTGATGCCGCTCCTGGAGATCGTCCGCGCCCCGCGGACCGATGACGCCGTCCTGGCCACCGCCTTCGAACTCGCAAAGACGTTGAAGAAGACCGGCGTGCTGGTCAAGGACGCCGCCGCCTTCGTGGTCAACCGGATCCTGCTGCGCCTGATGGGCGAGGTGACGGCCGCCTTCGATGAAGGGACACCGGCCGACGTGGCGGACAGTGCCCTGAAACCCATGGGGCTGCCGATGTCCCCCTTCACGCTGCTGGCCATGGTGGGCCTGCCGGTGGCCCAGCACGTTCAGGAGTCGCTGAACAGTGCCTTCGGCGACCGGTTCCCGGTCTCCGCCAACCTGCACAAACTGATCGACAACGGTGTGAAGGGCCTCTGGGAAACCGCGCCGGACGGTTCCGTTGCCATCCCGGACTCCACCCTGTCACTGATGTCTTTCGGTACCAGCCCCTCAACTGCCGGCCAGGTGCTGCGGCGCACACAGGACGCCCTGGCCGAAGAAATCGGCCTCATGCTGGACGAAGGAGTGGTGGCAGGGCCGGAGGACATCGACCTCTGCATGATCCTGGGCGCCGGGTGGCCCATGTTCCTGGGCGGCATCACGCCGTACCTCGACCGGGTGGGTGCCTCCGAAAGGGTCAACGGCAAGCGGTTCCTCCCGCCGGGCGTGGCGTCCGGCGTGGCCGCGGGTCCGGCCTCCAACTAAGTCTGCCGCAGCCGGCCGCCGCTCAGCACTCGGCGAGCCGGCCGCCGTCGAGCGCCACCAGGCGGTGGGCCGCCGTCCGTGCATAGTCCAGATCATGGGTGACCAGCACGACGGCGGCCCCCTCCGCGGCCGCGGAACGGACGGCTGCGTCCAGCACGGCCAGGCCGTCGCCGTCCAGTGCCACGGTGGGCTCATCCAGGGCGATGACCGAGGGCCTCCGGGCCAGGACGGTGGCCAGCGCCAGGAGCCGCTGGCCGGACGCGGACAGCTCGGCCGGGTGTCCGTGGGCGGCATGTTCGAGTCCGACCGCCGCCAGCGCGGCCGCAGCACGTTCGCCGGCCAGGGCGGTACCCACCAGGCGTTCCAGGCCAAAGCGGACCTCGCGCAGGAGCGTCCGTTCGAACAGCTGGTCACGGGGATGCTGGAAGAGCAAACCCACCTCAGCGGCCGTCTCCCCTACCGCACGCCGGGCGACGTCACTGCCGTTCACCAGCACGGAGCCGGCTGTCGGCTGCAGCAGCCCGTTTAAGTGCCGCAGGAGCGTCGACTTACCCGCTCCGTTGGGCCCCGTCACGGCAACGATCTCCCCCGGGTACACCGCCAGGTTGATGCCAGCCAGGACCAAGGGCTGCCGGGGTGGCGAAGGGACGTTCCTGCTGCGGGTCGGCCACCGGCCTTTGTTGCCGGCCCGGCGGGCCTCCGGACCGTAGCTGAAGGAGACGTCACGCAACTCGAGCGCCGCGTCCGCTCCGGCCGCCTTCCGCGGAGCCGCTGGAGTTGCGGCCGTGCCTGCGGCGGCTGAAACCTCCGCAGTGTCTGGAGAAGCCGGGCGGGCGGCTGTGGCGGGCGGCCGCATGGTCCGGGAAGGCAGCCGGGAGGCTCGGGCAGCTCCGGCGGCTCGGGCGGCTCGGGCAGCTCCGGCGGCTTGGGCAGCTCCGCCCACCCGACGGATTCCTGCAGGAACAAGGCCGGTCTCCGGGCCGAGGCTGGCAGGATCGCCGGCGGCCGCCATGGTCCCGTTAGCGAGCACCAGCCATTGGTCTGCCGCGAGCAGGAGCCCATCGATCACCTGGCTCAGGATCACGACGGCGGTTCCTGACGCCACGAGGTGCCGCACCAGGGCCGCCAGCTCCTGGGCCCCTGCCGCGTCCAGCGAGGCGAACGGCTCGTCCATGACCAGCACGGCGGGCCCGGAGATGACGGCGCAGCCAATGGCCAGGCGCCGCAGCTGCCCGCCGGAGAGCCTGGCAGGGTTTCGGTCGAGCAGCCCGGTGAGCCCCAGGAGGCCTGCCGTGCGGTCCACCGCGGCAACCATGGCCGCGCGGGGCACTCCTGCGTTCTCCAGCCCAAAGGCCAGTTCTTCGGCGACCGTCGCCCGGACAGTGGAAAGTGCCGCGGCCGCGTCCTGGGGGACGAAGCCCACCTGCCAGCCCCACGCGGCGGGGTCGATGCGCGGTTCAACCCGGTGGTGACTCTTTCCGTCACCGCCAGCCATTCCGCTACCGAAGTCCAGCCGCGTGCCTGCCAGCTCCAGGTAGCCAGCCAGGGTTCCTCCGCTTCCCGGCGTCAGCCACCCGGCCAGCAACCTTCCGAGGGTGGTCTTTCCGCTGCCGGACGCACCCAGTACCGCGGTCAGGGTGCCCGGCGCGGCGGCGAACCCGATCGTCTCCAGGACTGGCCCGCCGCCGTCGTGGAATGTGAAGCTCTGGATGCCGGCCTGCAGGACCGGACGGGATGAGAGGGTCACGCCCACCCCCCTGCTGCTGCGGCCCACAGGCGCAGGACGACTGCGGCAGCCGCTGCGAGCAACAGCACAGCCCGCAAGAGGCGCTGGGCGGTGGAGTCCGGGACGGTGCGGTAGCTGGTCCGCGGTCCGCTGCTGCTGAATCCACGCGCTTCCAGTGCAGCGGCGCGGGTACCGGCATCGTCCACCAGTGCCAGGACCAGCGGTACAGCATGCAGGCGGAACGCGGCCGCCCGATGGACCAGCCCCCTGCGGATCACCAGCCCGCGGGCTTCCTGGGCGGTGCGGATACGCTCCGCCTGTGCCGCGATGGCCGGTAGCAGGGTGAGCGTGGAGGCCACCACAAAGGCAAAGCGTCCGCGGACTCCCTTGGCATTCAGGGCAGCCACCAGGTCAGGGACGCTGACGCTGAAGGAGAAGGCAAGGAGCGCCAGGACGGCACCCCACACTTGCGCACCCCGCTGCAGGGCGAAGCCCAGCCCTTCGGCCGTGACCCGGGCAGGGCCCCACTCGGCCAGGACAGTGCGGCCCTCGGGATACGCCAGCCCGTGCACCATCAGCAGGGACAGCGTGAGCGGCACCAGTATTGCCGCAGCCGCCGGCAGCAACCGGCGGGCCGTGCCACCCGCGGCGGACACGGCGAGGGCACCCGCAACGACGGCGAGGGACAGCGGCCAGCTGCCTGCCGCCGTCGTGATCACTGCTGTGCTGCCGGCCGCGGCGAGGCCGGTCAGCGGGTGGACGCGCATGGGAAACGGGATTCAGGATGCGGGCGTGGAATCCTGTCCTGCTGCCTGTCCCGGCGCTTTTCCGGCCAGGACGTGGTGCCGGCGGACAAACGGGAACTGGAACCTGGTCCGGCGCGGCAGCGCGTACACCAGGATGGCCACCACGGTGAAGACGATGGCCTTGTCCATGGGGTCGGAGATGAGTGCCTGCTTGGTGATGGCGGCCAGCAGGGTGTCGCCCATCGAGCGGAAGGCGCTGACGATGGCGCCGGTTGCCACCCCGGAGGTGCCGCCGAAGACGAAGGCGGCCACCGGTGCCGAGACGACGCCGCCGATGATGCCGGTGGCGAAGCCGGCAACGGGGGCCAGGTAGAAACGGCGGAACAGGCCGTACCGGGCAGCAAGGCCGGCGAGGCAGCCGATCAGCGCAGCGCCCGCGGCGAAAGGCAGGACCGTGGGATTGAAGAAGGACCACACGATGCTGCTGAGTGCCCCGGTGGCCGCACCCGCGGCGGGACCGGCCAGGACGGCGATCAGGACAGTACCGATCGCGTCCAGGTAGAACGGCACCAGCGTGCTGCCGACGAACTGGCCCAGCACGATGTTCAGGACCAGGGCCACCGGAATCAGCACGACGGTGGACGCCGGCAGGCTGGGCAGCACGGCAACGATCAGCAGGATGGCACCCACCAGAAAGCCGGAGAGGGCAATCAGTGCCGACGCACTGCCGGGGCCGCCGGTGATGTCCGCGGGCTGGTTGAGGACCAGGAAGACGTAGGTGCCGGCAATGGCCAGGGCACCAAGGATTTCCAGGAGCCGGCGCCGGCGGGCAGCGGCGGGCGCCGGGGACGGCAGCGTCAGGGAGGGCGATGACATGAAGGTTCCTTTGGGGTGCGGCACGGACGGCACGAAAAACCGGGCCGTGCGGAGCGCCACCTATGTCACCTCGGCGGCAGGGGCCGGAATGAACCGGCAGACGGAACCAGTCTACCGGCGCTGCAGCGTGCCGGCAGGTGTCCTCCCTTAGACTGCGGGAAGGGACACCGGCAGTTGGGCTGCCGGCCCGCCCAAAGAACATCGGCCCTCCCTGGCAGAGGGTCCTCCACTGAAAGTCGGCCGCATGCCCCACTACGAACTCGCCATCATTGGATCCGGATCAGGGAACTCGCTGATCACCCCGTACTGGGACGGCAAGCGGGTGGCCCTGATCGACGGCGGCGTGTTCGGCGGAACGTGCCTGAACGTGGGCTGCATCCCCACCAAGATGTTCGTCTACCCCGCCGGGCTCGCCGCCGCACCGGCCGAGGCCCGCCGGCTGGGCGTGGACCTGAACCTGGACAAGGTGCACTGGAACGGCATCCGGGACCGGATCTTCGGCCGGATTGACGCCATCTCAGCATCAGGCCGCCGGTACCGGGCGGACGAGCTGGACAACGTTGAACTGTACGAGGAGCACGCGCGCTTCACCGGTCCGCGGTCACTGCGGACGGACTCCGGGGTGGAGATCACGGCGGACCAGGTAGTGGTTGCCGCGGGTTCGCGGGCCGTGGTGCCGGACGTTGACGGCATGGACCTGCCCCAGGTGCACACCTCGGACACGGTGATGCGGGTGGACGGGCTGCCCCGGCGCGTGGTGGTGGTTGGCGGGGGCTACATCGCCGCGGAGTTCGCCAGCGTCTTTGCCGGCCTTGGCTCCGATGTGACGCAGGTGAACCGGTCCGAACGCCTGCTCCGCGGCCATGATGCAGACATCGCGGAGCGTTTCGCGGCCGCCGCCGCCGAGCGCTGGACGCTCCGGACCGGTTTCGCGATCCAGTCCGTGGAGGACAACGGCGACGGGAGCGTCACCGCCGTCTTCACGGGCCGCGGCGGCGGGCAGCTGCGGGTGCCGGCGGACCTCGTGCTGATGGCCACCGGCCGGGTTCCCAACACCGACAGGCTGGGCGCCGAAGCTGCGGGCTTTGACCTGCGCGACGACGGGATACTCGCCGTGGACTCCAGGCTTCGGGTCCTCTCCGGAGGCGAACCCCTTCCGGGCGTGTATGCCTTGGGCGACGCCGCCAACCCGTATCAGCTCAAGCACGTGGCCAACAGGGAGGCCCGGGTGGTGGCCCACAATCTTGAGCACCCGGACAGGCTCCGCAGCATCGACTACACCGCCGTCCCGTCCGCAGTGTTCTCCAATCCGCAGATCGCTTCGGTGGGACTGACGGAAGAGGAGGCACGGTCCGGCGCTGCGTCCGGATCCGAGGTTGTCACCGCCCTGCAGGAGTACGGCAGCACCGCGTACGGCTGGGCCATGGAGGACCAGGAGGGGGTGGTCAAGCTCATCGCCGAGCGCTCAACAGGACGCCTGCTGGGGGCCCACATCCTGGGCCACGAAGCGTCCAACCTGATCCAGCCGCTGGTGCAGGCCATGTACCAGGAGACACCCGTGCATGTGCTGGCCCGCGGCCCGTACTGGATCCACCCGGCGCTGATGGAAGTGGTGGAAAACGCCCTGCTGGCCCTGGACACCGACGTACCGGCGGACGCCCCGCTCTAGCGGTCCGGCCCGGTCCCGTCAGCCGGACGTCTGCGCCGCCCGGAAAGCTTTCAGCCGGGTCCGCGTTACCGCGCGGTGCCAGCCCAACCGGGCCGTGTCAGCCCAACCGGGCGGCCAGGTTCCCGACGGCCGTGATGAGTTCCCGGAACGCCTGCTCCGGGTTGTTGGCCGAGACGATCCGGGCGTTCGGTGCGCTCCCCCACAGTCCCCGGTAGTCCGCCACAGTTGTTCCCATCAGCAGCGGCGAGTCCGTCTCGACGTCGATGGTTGCCGGCCGCGCACTGTACTCGAGGGTGCCCGCGGCAACTCCGGCGGCAAAGAAATCATGGACGTGCGCCAGGTAGCCCTGGTCGTACAGCCGGTGGAACTCGAAGTAGAACCGCAGCGCGTCCGAGAGGTGCCGGATGACGCGGTTGTCAGAGGTGCTGCGCCGGCCCTCTGTCTGGTCCGGGAGCACAAGCTCGGGAACGGAGGCACCGGCCGCCTCAGCAAGCTGCCGGACATGGTCAGGCCGCATCTCCATCCGCTCGGTGGTGTCCAGCGAACAGACCACCGGCAGCTTCGCGGCGGGCCTGCCGCGGTAGGCGGCGTACACCTCCTTTGCGGCATGCGGATCCACGTGGGTGTTCCACTCGGCGGTGGGCGTGGTGTTCCCCTGGTAATAGAAACTTCCGCCCATGATCACGACGCCGGCCAGCAGTTCGGGCAGGTCCGGCTCCTTGCGGAGGGCCAGGGCGAAGTTGGTCAACGGCGCAGTGATGAGCGCGGTGAGTTCGCCCGGCCGGGCGCGGGCATGGTCGATCCAGAGGTCGACGGCGTTCCGCGCCGAGACCTGCCCGTCCGGTTCGGGCAGGACGGCGTAGCCGGTGCCCTGCGGACCGTGCGTTTCCGGGGTGGTGACCAACGGGATGGACAGTGGTACCCGTGCCCCGATGGCCACCTCAACGCCAGGGCGTCCGCACAGTTCCAGCAGCGCCAGGGTATTCCGTGCCACTTGGTCCGCGTCCACGTTTCCGGGGGTTGCCGTGACGGACACGAATTCCGTGTCCGGCAGGGCGGCCAGATAAGCAAGGGCCAGGGCGTCGTCGATGCCGGTGTCGACGTCCAGCAGGAATGCGGTCATGGTTGGTCCGGGTTACGTGGTTCGGTTGGTTGGGGTTCAGCTGCACGGGTTGGCTGGTGCCGGTTTTCGGACGCCTAGAAGAGGGCTACCTTGGGCACGGCCGGGAAGATGCTGTCCAGTTCCGCGAGGTCGTCCGCCGACGGCTGCCAGTGGGCCGCAGCCGCGTTCTGCCGGACCTGCTCCGGTTTCGTGGCGCCGGCAATGACGCTGGCCACGGACGGCTGGGCGGCGAGCCAGGAGAAGGCGACCTCCACTTCGCCCAGGCCGCGTTCCTTGGCGAACAGGCTGAACTTGCCCAATTGGTCCCAGTCGGCGTCGTCCACCATGTTGGTGCGTGTGTGGCTGAGCCGGGAACCGTCCGGCGCGTGGCCCGGCGCATATTTGCCGGTCAGCAGGCCGTTGGCCAGCGGGAAGTACGGCAGGACGCCAAGGCCGAATTCCTCAGCCGCGGGAGTGACCTCCAGTTCCGCCCGGCGGTCCAGGAGGTTGTAGTGGTTCTGGGTGGAGATGAAGCGGGCCCCGCCGAGTTCGCGCGCCACGTACTCGGCCTGGGAGATCTGCCAGCCGGCGCGGTTGGAGTGGCCGATGTACCTGACCTTCCCGCTGCGGACAAGGTCGTCCAGCGCGGACAGGGTTTCGTCGATGGGCGTCTGCGGATCCGGCGTGTGGAACTGGTAGAGGTCGATCCAGTCGGTGCCGAGGCGCCGCAGGGACGCTTCGACGGACTGGATGATGTACCGGCGGGAACCGCGCGCACCGAAGTCCGGGCCGTTGACGCCCTTGGCATCCATTCCGAACTTCGTGGCCACCACAACGTCGCCCCGGCGGCTGCCGAGCGCCTTGCCCAGCATCGTTTCGCTGAGTCCGGGCTCGCGGCCGTAGTTGTCCGCGACGTCGAACAGCGTGATGCCGGCATCAAGGGCCGCGGAAACGACGGCGTCGGTGCCTTCCTGGGATTCGGTGACGGTGTTGGCGCGGCCCAGGTTATTGCATCCGAGGCCCACCGTGGAGACGGTCAGGCCTGATTTTCCGACGCGGCGGTACGTTGTCACAGGGAACTCCTAGAGGCTGAAGCTGTTGGCGGGTTTGGCGGAGTGCTTGAGCTTGAAGTTTTCCGCGTCGGTGAAGGGGGCAGCACCGATGCTGAGCTTGGTGAAGTCGAGGTCCTCGTTGCGGGCGCATACCTTGATGGCGGCGACGGCCTTGTTCACGTCCGGGCAGAGGCAGAAGATGTTGAGCTTGAAGTCGCTGAACCCGCTGCGGTCCACGGTGCCCAGGCCCCGCCAGGCGAGGTGGCTGATGAGGGCGTCGGACGCCTTCTGGGCAAGGTGGTGGTCGCGGGCGGTGCCTTCACGGGTTTTCAGGGCGAACTGGGCCACCACCCAGAACTGGTCTTCGGCGGGGATCTCGGCGTAGCCATCCTCGGTGCACTGCACGGCGAAGGCATCCATCAGCCCTTCTGCGGCGGCAGCATCCGGTACGTCTGTCTCCTGGGTCTTGCTCTGGTGCCCCACAGCACCGAAGTTCATGACGAACTGGCCGTACTCTTCGTCGTACCAGGCCTCCCGGAAGTGGAGGGCGCCTTCGTCGTCGCGTTTGTAGACCCGCATGTTGTCGCTCATATTCGTCCCTTGGTAAACCATCCGACGTCCGTGCCGTCGAACGGTGCCTCTTGCGCCTTAACGGCCTGGAAAAGTTCTGCGGCGGAAGCCTCGAGGGACTCCGCCAGTGCTGCGGGGTAGTTCATGGCGGCGCGGTGGTCCTCGAACTCGTCCTCGTCGTCGATGAAAACGCCGCGGCCCGCTGTGCTCACCACGTCCAGGTCCATGTCAATGACGTGGAACTCGGTGACGTGCGGCCGGATGGGGTTCCATTCATGGGCCACAGCGAGGTCGATGTAGATCCGGACGCCGCCGGGGTGGGCATCATCGTAGAAGGTGGCTACCCAGTCGCCGTCGCGCGGAACCAGGAGGACGGCGTCGGACCTGGTGTAGAACGCCGCGCCCGGCCGGGAACAGAACTCGTTGGTGCCCTGGAAGATCCACCAGCCGTGCCGGTCCTCGCCGAGGTAGCGGCCGGGCACCACCCAGTGTGCCTTGCCGTTCCACTTGCGGTTGCGGGCCACCACCAACTGTCCGGGTTCGAGTCCCTGCGGTGTCCGGGTTGCCCCGGGGTGGCCGGCTTCGTGTTGGTCCCCCAGCATGCCGGGATAAGCGCGCCCGCCTTGGTCCTCCAGCCTTTCTTCTCCCCTCACAGGATGGGGAGGCTGCCGGTGGTGGGGTGTTCCTGCCCCGGCAATGGACGCGCGAAGGGGACCTTTGTCCCCAAGACCTGGGCGACGACGTCGTGCGTGATCTGTTGGGCGGTGAGGCCCACGCGCTCCATCACCTCCCTGCGGGTTCCGTGGTCCAGGAACGCGACGGGAAGGCCCACCTCGTTCAGGGCGGTGTCCACGCCTGCTGCCCGCATTTCCTGCCGGATCCGCGACCCCACTCCGCCGGCGCGGACGCCGTCCTCGATGCAGACCACCAGGCGGTGGTGCGAGGCCAGGGCGATGATGGAACGGCGGACCGGAAGGACCCAGCGGGGGTCCACCACAGTGGTGCTGATCCCCTGCGCGCCGAGCCGGTTGGCCACGTCGAGGGCGAGCTCGGACATGGCGCCGACGCTGACGATGAGGACATCGTTGGCAGTGGAGCCAGCGGGCCGGCGTGCCAGCACGTCAACGCCGTCGCTGAGGCGTTCCAGCGCTTCGATTTCAGCGCCGACGGATCCCTTGGAGAAACGGACCACGGTGGGTGCGTCATTGATGGCCACGGCTTCGCGCAGCTCCTCGCGGAGGCGTGAGGCGTCGCGGGGCGCGGCGAGGTGGAGGCCGGGGACGATCTGGACCATGGACATGTCCCACATGCCGTGGTGGCTGGCGCCGTCCGGGCCGGTGACGCCTGCCCGGTCCAGGACGATCGTGACGCCGGCCTTGTGCAGGGCCACGTCCATGAGCAGCTGGTCGAAGGCGCGGTTGAGGAAGGTGGCGTAGACGGCCACCACGGGGTGCAGTCCGCCGAAGGCCATGCCGGCTGCGGACGTCAGGGCATGCTGTTCAGCAATTCCAACATCGATAACCCGGTCCGGGTGCTTGGCGGCAAACTTGTGCAGGCCCACCGGGATGAGCATGGCTCCGGTGATGCCCACGATGTCTTTGCGCTCGTCCGCGATGGCAGCGATTTCGTCGGCAAAAACCGACGTCCAGGACTTTGCGCCCGCAGTACCGGTGGGTTCGCCGGTCTCCGGATCGATGATGCCGACGGCATGGAACTGGTCTGCCTCATGGGCGCGGGCGGGCGCATAGCCATGGCCCTTTTCGGTCATGGCGTGGACGATCACCGGGCCGTGGTAGTTCCGTGCAGTGGCGAGGGCGTGCTCCAGGGCCTGCAGGTTATGCCCGTCCACAGGGCCGATGTACTTCATACCGAGGTCCTCGAACATGCCCTGCGGGGCCCACCAGTCCTTGACGCCCTTCTTCATGGCGTGGAGGCTCTTGTAGGTGAACTGGCCCGCCGGGCCCCCGTTCTGGAGCTTCTTCTTCCACCAGTCCAGCGCCTTCTCGTAGGCAGGTGCTGCACGGAAGGAGTCGATGGTGGGGCGCAGGGACGCCAGGTAATCGGCGAAACCACCCACTGTGGGTGCGTAAGAGCGGCCATTGTCGTTGACGACAATGACTACGCGCCGCTTCTTGTCGGCTGCAATGTTGTTGATGGCCTCCCAGGCCATCCCGCCAGTCAGCGCGCCATCCCCCACGACGGCGACGACGTGGCGGTCGCCTTCGCCGGTGAGCTGCCGGGCGCGGGAGATCCCGTCAGCCCAGGACAGTGACGAGGACGCGTGGGAGCTTTCCACGATGTCGTGTTCCGACTCGGCCCGCGAGGGGTAGCCGGAGAGGCCGCCCTGCTGGCGGAGAGTGCTGAAATCCTGCCGGCCGGTCAGCAGCTTGTGTACGTAGGACTGGTGCCCGGTGTCGAAGACGATGCTGTCCCGCGGAGAGTCGAAAATGCGGTGCACGGCCAGCGTGAGTTCCACGACGCCGAGGTTGGGTCCGAGGTGGCCGCCCGTCTGGGAAACGTTAGTAATCAGGAATTCCCTGATCTCCGAGGCCAGCTGTTCCAGCTGCTCTTCGGATAAATCGTTCAGGTCCTGCGGATTCCGGATGGTGTCCAAGATTCCCAATGACCCCTCCTTCGGGTGGTAGACGTGCCGTTTAACTCTAACGCCTTGGTCCGCGGACAAAGCTCAGCCGGACGGCCGAAGCCCCGGCTGGTCGGTGACCGGCCGGGGCTTCGGAGTGGTTCTGCCTGCTGGCAGGCTCCGCTAGTTCGCGGAGATCTGGCGCAGCACGTACTGCAGGATGCCGCCGTTGCGGTAGTAGTCCGCTTCACCCGGCGTATCGATACGAAGGACGGCGTCGAAGGTCTTCGAGGAGCCGTCTTCGGCGGTTGCCGTGACCTTGAGGGTCTTGGGCGTGGTGCCTTCGTTCAGGGCGGTGACGCCCTCAACCGAGAAGGTTTCCGTGCCGGTGAGGCCCAGGCTGGCAGCGTTCTCGCCGGCCGGGAACTGCAGCGGCAGGACGCCCATGCCGATGAGGTTGGAGCGGTGGATGCGCTCGTAGCTCTCGGCGACGACGGCCTTGACGCCCAGCAGGGCGGTACCCTTGGCAGCCCAGTCACGCGATGAACCCGAACCGTATTCCTTGCCTGCCAGGACCACCAACGGAGTGCCGGCTGCCTGGTAGTTCTGGGCGGCGTCGTAGACGTAGGCCTGCGGGCCGCCTTCCTGGGTGAAGTCGCGGGTGAAGCCGCCCTCCACGCCGTCGAGGATCTGGTTCTTGATGCGGATGTTCGCGAACGTACCGCGGATCATCACCTCGTGGTTGCCACGGCGGGAACCGTACGAGTTGAAGTCCTTGCGCTCCACGCCGTTGGCCAGCAGGTACTGGCCGGCGGGGGTGTCGGACTTGAAGGAACCGGCAGGCGAGATGTGGTCCGTGGTGACGGAGTCGCCGAGCTTCAGCAGCACGCGGGCGCCGCTGATGTCCTTGACCGGCTCAGGCTGGGCCTTCATGCCTTCGAAGTACGGGGGCTTCCGGACGTAGGTGGACTTGGCATCCCAGGCGAAGGTGTCGCCCGCAGGGGTGTCCAGCGCCTTCCAGCGGTCGTCGCCTTCAAAGACGCCCTCGTAGCCGCGGGCAAACATGCCCTTGTCGATCGATGAGTCAATGACCTGCTGGACCTCGACCGGGTTCGGCCAGATGTCCTTGAGGAAGACGTCATTGCCGGCTTCGTCCTGGCCCAGGGCATCGGCTTCGAAGTCGAAGTCCATGGTTCCGGCCAGGGCGTAGGCGATGACCAGCGGCGGGGAAGCCAGGTAGTTCATCTTGACGTCCGGGTTGATGCGGCCTTCGAAGTTGCGGTTGCCGGAAAGCACAGCCGTGACGGAGAGGTCGTTGGCCTGGATGGCTTCGGAGATCTCGGCGTCGAGCGGGCCGGAGTTGCCGATGCAGGTGGCGCAGCCGTAGCCCACGATGTAGAAGCCGAGCTTCTCCAGGTAAGGGGTCAGGCCCGACTTGTTGTAGTAGTCGGTCACCACCTTGGAGCCCGGGGCGACGGAGGTCTTGACCCACGGCTTCGCGGCCAGGCCCTTTTCCACGGCGTTGCGCGCAAGCAGGGCAGCAGCCAGCATCACCGAGGGGTTGGACGTGTTGGTGCAGGAGGTGATCGACGCGATCGACACCGCACCGTGGTCCAACTCGAACTCCCGGCCGTCCGCGGTCGTGACGGCCACCTTCTTGGACGGGCGTCCATTGGCCTTGGGGCCGTGGCTGTGGGGCGCCTGCTCCGTGAGGTGCGTTGCCGAAGCGGTGAACGACGGGGAATCCGACGCCGGGAAGCTCTCGTCGATGGCTTCGTCCAGGCTGCCGTCGGCCAGGTCAACCTTGACGTAGTTGCGGAGATCCTCGCGGAACTGGTCCTTGGACTCGCTGAGGATGATCCGGTCCTGCGGACGCTTGGGGCCGGAGATCGACGGAACAACCGTGGACAGGTCCAGTTCCAGGTACTCGGAGAACTTGATCTCGCGGGAAGGATCGTGCCAGAGGCCCTGTTCCTTCGCGTACTCCTCGACCAGGGCAACATTCTCATCGGAGCGGCCCGTGAGGCGCAGGTAGTCCAAGGTGACGTCGTCGATGGGGAACATGGCGGCGGTGGAGCCGAACTCCGGGCTCATGTTGCCGATGGTGGCGCGGTTGGCCAGCGGCACGGCCGCGACACCCTCGCCGTAGAACTCAACGAACTTGCCCACCACGCCGTGCTGGCGCAGCTGCTCGGTGATGGTGAGAACGACGTCGGTGGCGGTGGCGCCGGCCGGGATGGACCCGGTCAGCTTGAAGCCGACGACGCGGGGAATGAGCATGGAGACGGGCTGGCCGAGCATGGCTGCCTCGGCTTCGATGCCGCCGACGCCCCAGCCGAGAACGCCCAGGCCGTTGACCATGGTGGTGTGGGAGTCGGTGCCGACGCAGGTGTCGGGGTAGGCACGCAAAGCGCCGTTGACTTCACGGGTCATGACCGTGCGCGCCAGGTACTCGATGTTGACCTGGTGCACGATGCCGGTTCCCGGGGGGACGACCTTGAAATCGTCAAACGCGGTCTGGCCCCAGCGCAGGAACTGGTAGCGCTCACCATTGCGCTGGTATTCGATCTCCATGTTGCGCTCCAGCGCGCCGGAGTTACCGAAGGCATCGATCTGCACCGAGTGGTCGATGACCATTTCGGCCGGTGCCAGCGGGTTGACGCGCTTGGGGTCGCCACCAAGTTCCTTGACGGCTTCACGCATCGTCGCCAGGTCCACCACGCAGGGGACGCCGGTGAAGTCCTGCATGATCACGCGTGCCGGCGTGAACTGGATTTCTGTATCGGGTTCCGCATTGGGATCCCAGCCTGCCAGGGCGCGGACGTGATCGGCAGTGATGTTCGCGCCGTCCTCGGTCCTCAGCAGGTTTTCAAGCAATACCTTGAGGCTGAACGGAAGGTTTTCTGCACCTTCAACGGAGTTCAACCGGAAAATTTCATATTCGGTTCCGGCTACATTAAGTTTGCCTTTTGAACCGAAGCTGTCCACAGTGCTCATCGCAGGACTCCTCTCGCAACAGTTTCATCTTTGTCGCGCGGTTGACCGCCTGCTAGTTAGGTGGTCCTAATTAGCTCAGGACCCGAAAATGGCACACAGCCGCCCGCGAATACGGGGCGCGACGTGGGACTACTACGGCCATCGTAGTCGAAAACGCCGTGGCCATCATGGATGCCGCCGTCATGAACGGGGCGTCAGCAGCGCCACTGTCTCCAAGTGGTGGGTGTGCGGATAGATGTCGAAGGCCCGCAGGTTGGCGAGCTCCCAGCCCGCGTCCCGGAAGTAGGACACGTCACGGGCGAACGACGCCGGATCGCAGGATACGTAGGCGATGGCCCGCGGGTGCGCATCCACCAGTTGCCGCACCACTGCCTTGCCGGCACCGGCGCGCGGCGGGTCGAGGACCAGGGCGTCGAAATTCCGCGGTTTCTGGCGGAGGACACGCTCCACCCGGCCCTGGACAATTTCCACTTGCGGGGCAGCGTGGAGGTTCTTGCGCGCATCCCTGCTGGTTCCCGGTGCTCCCTCGACGGACAGTACCGAGCCGGTCTCCCCGACAGCGTCGGCCAGCACTGCGGTGAACAGTCCGGCGCCGGCATAAAGGTCCGCAACCACCGCACCGGGGTGCAGGAACCCGCCCCCGTGCAGGAAATCTGTGACAGCCCCCACAAGTGTCCCGGGCGCGTCGCGGTGGATCTGCCAGAACCCGGCGCCCGTGACCCGGTAGTCGTGGCCCGCCGCGGATTCCTGTACCCACGAACGGCCCCGCAACCGGGTCACCTCCCCCGAGGCGGCGTCGAACCCTGCCGCCGACACGTCATCCGGCAGGGCCGCGGCAACAGCAGCCAGTCGTTTGGGTTTTGTTCCCTCCGCCGGAGCCAGCAGCACCAGCGGGCGGGAACCGTTGGCCGGGGCCGCGACTTCCACCCGTTCGATGCCCTGCAGGTCGATGTTCCACAGCTGCAGGGCATTGATGGCGTCCGTGGCGAGCGGCATCTCCCGAACCGGGAGGACCTGGGTGGAGCGGTGCGCGTGCATGCCCAGCTTCCCCGAGGGGGTCACCGAGAAACTGGCGCGCGTGCGCCACCCAAGGCCTAGCCCGCCGTCGGCCGCTTCCCCCACGGCCTCAACGACGCCGCTCCAGCCGGCCGGCGACTGTCCCGTCCCGCCCAGCCGCCTGAGCTGTTCGTCCAGCACCTCGGCTTTGAGCCGAAGCTGCCGGTCCAGGCTGATGTGGCCGAACTCCGCACCGCCCACCGGAGGATGTCCGTGCCCCCAGGCCCGGGTGGAATCCGCCGCATGCCAAAAGTGGTCCACGCGGTCCGGGGAGGCGTCCAGTACGTCCACGACGTCGGCGCGCCAGAACTTCGCGTTGTCCCCGGCGTCGGTGAGCCGCACCCGGACCTTTTCCCCGGGAATGCCGTGGCGGACGAAGATGACGCGGCCTTCGTGGCGGGCTACGCAGTGGCCGCCGTGGGCAACGGGCCCCACCTCGACGACAAGTTCCTCCCCCGCATGCGCATCTGCTGTGCTGTTGGCGGCGGTGGTGGAAGTTCTGGAGGTCATTGCACGTCCTGGAGGTTCTTGGCTTCTTCGGATGATTTGAGCTGCCATGGCACGCTGGCCACCATGACTCCGGGTTCGAAGTGCAGCCTGGTCTTGATGCGCAGGGCCGTCTGGTTGTGCACCAGCTGCTCCCACCACTTGCCCACCACGTACTCGGGGATGTAGACCACCACCAGGTCGCGCGGAGAGTCGAGCCGCATCTGTTTGATGTATTCCATGATGGGCGTGACGGTTTCGCGGTACGGGCTCGCCAGCACCGTCAGGGGAACGGGGATGTCCAGTTTCTCCCAGTCGTTGACGGTGTGCGCGGTTTCGGCGGCGTCGATGTCAACGGTGATGGCGTCCAGCCGGGACGGGCGCGACGCGCGGGCGTAGGCCAGCGCGCGGAGCACCGGCTTGCGCACGTGGGACACCAGGAGGACGGCGTGGACGCGGGTGGGCAGCGCGCGGGGAGACGAGTCCTCGTCCACGGCCAGTTCCTTGGCCACGTTGTCGTAGTGCGCCCGGATGCTCCACATGATGAGGAACAGGATGAACATGGCGAGCAGCGCAATCCAGGCACCCTGTTCGAACTTGGTGATGAGCACGATCACCAGGACCAGCGCTGTCATGCCGAAGCCGATGGTGTTGATGGTGCGGGACTTCATCATCCTGCGCCGCACTGCTTTGTCCTTGGCAAGCTTCAGCTCCCGGCCCCAGTGCCGGATCATGCCGAGCTGGCTGGCCGTGAAGGAGATGAAGACGCCGACGATGTAGAGCTGGATGAGCTTGGTGACATCGGCGTTGAACGCGATGATCAGCACCAGTGCTCCGGCGGCCAGGGCCAGGACACCGTTGCTGAACGCCAGCCGGTCACCCCTGGTGCGGAGCTGGCGCGGCAGGTACCCGTCCTGGGCGAGGATGGACCCCAGCACCGGGAACCCGTTGAACGCGGTATTGGAGGCGAACACCAGGATGACGCCGGTGGCGGCCACCACGATGTAGAACGGAATCGAGCCCGGGCCGAAGATCGTCTGCGCGATCTGGCTGATGGCCGGGTTCTGGATGTACCCCTCGGGCAGCGGGCTGCCGTTGAGCAGGAACTCCTTGGCCGGGTCCAGGACAATGTGGACCTTTGTTGCCTGGGCCAGGAACATGATCCCTGCCAGCATCGAGGCGCCGATAACGCCCAGCAGAAGCAGCGTGGTGGCGGCATTCTTGCTCTTGGGCGGACGGAAGTTGGGCACGCCATTGCTGATCGCTTCAACGCCGGTGAGGGCCGCCGCTCCCGAGGAGAAGGCACGCAGCAGGAGGAAGGCGCCGGCAAGTCCCACGAGGCCCTCGTCGAAGCCTGCCGCCGGGACGATCGTGAAGGCGGCGGAGGGGGCCTCACCCACCTGTCCGGTGGCCACCTGGTAAACGCCCACCGCCGTCATGCCAAAGATCGAAGCCATAAAGATGTACGTGGGGACGGCGAAAACGCTGCCGGCCTCCTTGATGCCCCGGAGGTTAACCAGGGCCAGGATGATCACGCCGATGGTGGCGATGGTGGCCTGCTGCCCGTGGAGCGAGGGCACCGCCGTCGTCAAGTATGCCGCGGCCGATGACATGGATACCGCCACGGTGAGGACGTAGTCCACCAGGAGTGCTGAGGCGACAGTGAGCCCGGCGTACTTGCCCAGGTTCTCATTGGCGATCTCGTAATCGCCACCGCCGGACGGGTAGGCATGGACATTTTGCCGGTAGGACGCCACCACGGTCAGCAGGACCACCATGACGGCCAGGCCAACCCACGGGGAAAAGGCCACGGCACTGACACCGGCCAGGGCCAGGGTGAGCAGGATTTCGTCCGGCGCGTACGCGACGGAGGACAGTGCATCAGACGCGAAGATCGGAAGGGCGATCTTCTTCGGAAGCAGGGTATGGGCCATCCTGTCATTCCGGAACGGCTTGCCCACCAGAACGCGCTTAACCGCGTTGAATATTGTCAGCACTCCACAAAGCTAGTCTGATTCCCGGATGATGTCATGACGGCAGCCAGGCGGCAGGAAGCAGGGGCGCTGCCGGTAGAGTTCTAGCTGCAGAAGCTGGACCGGAATACAGAGGAGATACGGTGGCGCATTTCGTGATCATGGGATGTGGCCGGGTGGGGGCGACACTGGCGCACACGCTCGAAGATGCCGGGCACTCAGTGGCCATCATCGACCAGGACGACCGCGCGTTCCGCAGGCTCCGGCAGGGGTTCACGGGGCGGAAGGTCACCGGCGTCGGTTTCGACAGGGAAACGCTCAAACAGGCCGGAGTAGCAGAGGCCTACGCCTTCGCAGCTGTATCAAGCGGCGACAACTCCAACATCCTGGCCACCCGGGTGGCCCGCGAAACCTTCCATGTGCCGCATGTGGTGGCGAGGATCTACGATCCCGGCCGCGCCGAAATTTACCAGCGCCTGGGCATCCCCACCGTGGCGGCCGTCCGCTGGAGCGCCGACCAGGTGCTCCGCCGGATCCTTCCGGAGCAGCATCTTGCCGGCGACTACCGCGAACCGTCCGGACGCCTGGTGCTGGCCGAACTGGACCTGGACGCCGGGTGGGTAGGCCACAGGATCAGCGCCATCGAGAAGGCTGCCGGCGTTCGCGTGGCGTTCCTCACCCGTTTCGGAGAAGGGCTGCTGCCGGATGCCGGCACGGCCTACCAGGACGGCGACACCGTCCACGCCATGCTCCAGGTGGACCGCACGTCCCACGTCGCCCAGGTCCTGGCCAAAGCCCCCGCTAAGGAGCTGCAGTGAAAGTCGTGATCGTTGGCGCGGGCAGCGTCGGATCGTCCATTGCCAGGGAATTGCTGTCCCACAAGCACGAGATCCTCCTGATCGACCTCAAGCCCGAGGTCATCGGCCGCAGCGGCCTTCGGGGCGCGCACTGGCTGGTGGGTGACGCCTGCGAGCTGAGCACGCTCCAAGGGGCGAAGGTTGAGGAAGCCGACGTGGTGGTGTCCGCCACGGGCGATGACAAGGTCAATCTTGTGGTCTCGTTGCTGGCGAAAACCGAGTTCGGCGTGGGCCGTACGGTGGGCCGCGTCAACAACCCCAAGAACGACTGGATGTTCAACGACTCCTGGGGCGTAGACGTGGCTGTCAACACCCCACAGCTGATGACAGCACTGGTGGAAGAGGCCGTGGAAATCGGCGACCTGGTACGGCTCCTGACCCTCCAGACGGGTGTTGCCTCCCTGGTGGAATTCACTGTTCCGCACGACTCGCATGTCATTGGGAGCACCGTGGGCGACATCGAATGGCCCGATGATTCCACCCTGGTGGCGATCCTGCGGGACCATGCACCAATCACACCCAGCCGGGATGACGTCATCGACGGCGGTGACGAACTGTTCTTCGTCACCACCATCGCGGCGGAGGATGAATTGCGTGCCCTCCTCTCCCCCGATGCTGCCGATTCGTCGGCACAGCCGGAGGAAGAAGAAACGCCCGGCGGTCAGGTGCCTTCAGGCGCCGGCGCTGCCGCTGGCGGCGGGGATCACGGCCGCACTGAGAATGGCAGCGCGGGGCACGCCGATGCTGCTACTGGGAATGGCAGCGCCGCATCCGCTGATACTGCGCGTTCCGGCACGACGCAGGATTCCCGTCAGGCCCGGCAGTCGTCCCTGGAGGACGACGGGTTCGACGGGTAGCGGGGCCGGCACCTGTGGCGTGAGCCGCCCGGGCCAGCGGTGGCCGGCCTGAACAGGGCCCGTGGTGCTGGAATCCCCGGCGAGCCTAGCCTTTCGCGGGCGTTTCGCTGCCTGCTGCATCTGCGGCGGCAGCGGGGCGGGTGACCAGCCAGGCGATCCAGACGCCGAGGATGTACAGCGGGGCGCCCATGATCAGGCGCGTGGTCGCCAGGGCTGCGAGCCCGTCCGGTCCCATCAGGTAGAGCGGGACCTGCACCAGGAGCCGCAGTGCCAGGACGCCGACGATGATCCAAGTGCCCAGCTGGTAGGCACGAACGCGGGCCGGATCCTTGCGCCAGTCCAGCCCTTCATTGCGGATAAAACCGAACAGCAGCCCCGCAACCGGCCATTTCACGAAGATCGAGATGACCATCGCAATGATGTACGCCCCGTTGGTAAAGAACCCGGGCAGGTAGAAATCCTCGGCCTTGCCTGTGGTGTTGGCAAGCCACGCGGAAATGCCGACGCCGACAACGCCGGCGAGTGCCTGGGTCAGCGGCCGCCGCTGCACGAGCCGCGCCACAGTGAACACCGCCGCTGAGGCCAGCGCCGCCACCAGCGACGGGGTGAGATCCTGGGTCACGGTGAAGGCAATGAGGAAGACCAGACCCGGCAGGATGCTCTCGGCAATGCCCTGGACCCCGCCCGCGCTCTTCAGGACGTCAACGCGCCCGTCGTGGGTCCTGTGCAGTCCAGCCTTGGCCGCGTAGTCGGCGGCCAAGCCTGCCATTGGAGAGGACTCTCCGCCGTCCCGTGGGCCGTTGTCCCGGGTGTTGTCGGCCGGGAAGTTGCCGGCCTGGTCCCTTGTGGACCGGGACTGACCGGCCTGCGCGCCGTTAGCTCCGGAGTTTCCGGTGGTGTCAGGGTGGGCCGCGCCGGGCGACGGGTCTGGCTGGTGCGCGGTCATTCGTTCTCCTGGTGGGAAAGTATTTCGTAGCGCGGGTTGAAGATGGTGGGCATCCCCTCGCTCCTGGACAGCATGCCCTCGAGCTTGAGTTCGGTCCCGGCTTCAATGCCGGGAACGCGGCGCCGGCCCAGCCACACGACCCTGAGGCGCGCCCTTGCCGCGCTGGCACGGCCGGATCCCGGACGGAGGGCGCCGGAGTCGGAGACAATAGCGCTGAAGGCCGCCGTCCGGTCGGCTGGAACATAGGTGACGGACTCGATGCGGCCCTGGCACAGAACGCGCCCCTTGTCCGGCAGTTGGTCCAGGGGAACCGGAGCCCTGCCGTGCGACGCCGGTGATCCCCCACCCATGGCTTCAGCCAATCTGGGTGATTTCGGGGCCGCGTTCCGGCTCCTGGAGGTTGGGAGCGCCCGGAGGCGGTGTGGTGGTTGCGTCCTTGGGGAGGCGCAGCTGGAGGAGGTCGCGTGGGGGCATGGGGCTGTCCCCGCGGACCACAACCACCTTCCGGAACAGTTCTTCGAGCGGTTCGGCCGCGTCACGTTCAAGCGCAGCAGGTCCGCCGAGCACGCCACGAAGGAACCAGCGGGGTCCGTCGACGCCGATGAAGCGCGCCACGCGGAATCCCTGGCTGCCGTCGGGGAGCCCGGCAGGAAGCTTGGCCACGAGTTCTGTTCCGAAGGGTCCTTCGATGTCCTCCACCTGCCCGCCCTGCGCACCGACCGACTGGCCGATCTGGGTGCGGATTTCTTCCCAGAGCTCTTCGGTCTTGGGTGCGGCAAAGGCCTGCAGCTGCAGGCTGGATCCATTGAGGTCCAGGGTGACTGCCACGACCCGCTGGGTGGCTTCCTCAACCTCGAGGCGGAGCTGGAGGCCCTCGCTGGGGGTGATCAGCAGGGCGCCGAGATCCACATAACCGTCGCGGCTGCTGATTTCAGACTCATCCAAGGGGCCGTTGGCTCGCTGGTCGACTGCCTCCGCATCGCCGTCTGCGGGCGCATCGTCAGCGAGCAACCCGTCCGGTGCGTCCGGTTGCTCCGTCTTGGCTTTCCTGCCGAACCCAAAGGCCATGAGGATGTTTCTCCTTTAGTGTGAAAGTTCCGGTCCGGCCCTGGAAGGTACCGTCGCCGTACTGCGTTGCCCGTGGCACCAGCTGCCACGGACCGAATCAGGCTCCGGGCTGATTGAACCCGCCCGTGGAGCCGAAGCCCCCGGTGCCGCGCACGGACCCGCTCAATTCCGTGACTGGAACGAACTGTGCATACTCGACGCGCTGGATGACCATCTGGGCAATTCTATCGCCGCGCCGCAGCTCGATGGCCTGGCTCACATCAGTGTTCAGGAGGGTGACCGAAATCTCGCCGCGGTAGCCGGCGTCGACCGTTCCCGGGGCGTTGACGATGGTGAGGCCGTGCTTGGTTGCGAGGCCGGAACGGGGGTGGATCAGGGCGACGAATCCCTCGGGAAGGGCAATGGCCACCCCGGTGGGGACGAGCCGACGCTCACCGGGCTGCAGGGTAACGTCCTGCCGCGCGCGGAGGTCCGCGCCGGCGTCGCCGGGATGGGCGTAGGAGGGCGCTTCCAGGTCCGGATCCAGCATCTTCAGCTGGACCTGCAGAGTGGGAGCGGAGGCCGAAAGTTCCGGCGCTTCGTCGAAAACGGTATTTGCTGTGGCGGGTTGATCAGTCACAGTCACTCACTCTAACCCGCGCCTCAGGATCAGACCTAGGGTGGGCCCTGAAGGGCGAAGGCCCGTGGCCGGGGTGAACGGCACGTGCGAATTGCACGCCAAGATGAAATAGCCCGGCAAAGGTGGAAAGCTTGGCCTATGCCCGAAACAAGCTCCCCTGCCCCCACGCCCAGCCCGTCTACAGGGTCTTCGGCCACTTATAGGGAGAAGCTCTGGCCCAACGTGTGGATATGGATCATCGCAGCCGGAATCTCGGCAGCCGGGATCCTGGTGTTTGCACCGATCAGCATGTTCGCCGGCATTACTGCGGCAGTGGTCCTTTTCGTCATCATTGCGGTACTCCTCATAGTTTCCACACCCACCCTCCTGGTCACCGGGGAAACCTTCACCGTCGGCCGCGCCACCATCGAACGCAAGTTCGTCGGCGCCGTCGAACACTTCAGCGGCGGGGAAGCAACGGCGGAACGGGGCACCAGGCTCAACGGCCTGGCCTACCTCTGCATCCGCGGGTGGATCGACCCCGTAGTCAAGGTGGAGATCACCGATCCTGCCGACAAGACGCCCTATTGGCTGACCTCGACGCGGCACCCGGAAGAACTCGCGGCGGCCCTCACCCGCCACTGATACGTCAGTTACGCCTGTGCGGGCCAGGGAACGGAACGGCTGACAACGCCGGGACCGTCGCTCTCGGATAGAAACGCGGTGGCATCGCCGGAATGGCCGGAATATCGCGGCGCGCCCTGCCCCTTGAGGCAAATAACGCCCACCGGGTGGCAGAGTTTCGATTGATAGTGATGCCAGGGTGGAGGATTTTGGATGCAGGATCTACGGCTTGTAGGCGTGCACGACGACGGGACTCACCTCCTGTTGAGCGGGGCCGGCGGCGAGATGTTCCGGCTGCCGATCGATGAAGCGCTCCGGACAGCGGGCCGGTCGGCTCCGAAGCCGACGCCGGAAAGGCCCGCCATTCCGATGTCCCCACGGGACATCCAGGCGCGGATCCGTGCCGGCGCTACGGCTGCCGATGTCGCAGAACTCTCCGGCCTGCCGCTTGCAAAAGTCGAGCGCTACGAAGGCCCGGTCCTTGCCGAACGTGAATACATTGCGCAGCAGGCCCGCAAGGTCGAAGTAGCCACGCCCTCCCCCGGCCACGACGTATACAGGTCGGCTTTCGGCGACAACACTGCCACCCTCGACGAGATGGTGTCGCACCGGCTGACCGCCCACGGCATCGACCCCTCATCAGTGGAATGGGACTCCTGGCGCAGGCAGGACGGAACCTGGACCGTCACCGCAAGCTTCCAGGCAGAGACTGACGGCACTGCCGGTATCGGCGAGGAACCGCCGGCCACGTGGACTTTCAACCCCGTCCGGAAGGCTCTGCAGAACACCAACCGCTGGGCCCAGCAGCTCAGTGAACTGGAGCCCCTGGATGGACCAGTTCCGGCCCGCCGCCTGTCGGCCGTCTCGGACCGGCCGTTCGATTTCGAAACCGACGCCGATGCGGTGCGGACTGGCCCGCAGGGTGTCGTTGCAGTGCCCGGCAAGGAAGCTGATGGGCTGCTGGACATGCTACGTTCCCGCCGGGGCCAGCGCCTGGGCGTCGACGAGGACTCGGATGATGCCCTCGCCATGCTCCTGACCCACGGGGTACCGGCGGCTCACCCGCGGCCGTCAGAGGTTGTCCCGGAACCTGAGGCTGAGGCCGACGTCGAAGAACCTGACAATGGGCAACAGGACGACCAGCCGGATGCTCCCGCAGCAAAGGGCGATTCCTTCGTCCGCCGCCGTGATGCGAGGCCCTCCATGCTGTCGCGCCTGAGCCTGATCCCGCCTCACCGTGACGTTGAGGATGACGTCCTCCGATTGCACGAAGGCGTCAGCACGGAAACGCGCGAGGTCACCATCGTCGCGTCCCCGCAGAACAGCGCATCCCAGCAGGACAGCCAGTCCGCTCCGGAACGCCCGGCTGACACGCCCTCCAACGACGCTCCCTCCGGGCGTGACAGCAGCACCAATGCAGGGTTAGACGAGTTGCTGGGCGGCGGCCAGCGCCGGTTCGCGTCGAGGAACGACGACGGCCAGTCCAGCGTGAAGGGGCAGTCGCCGGAAGCCGAGGCGCCCGAGCGTCAGCCTTCCCGCCCCAAGCGGTCCAGCGTCCCATCCTGGGACGAGATTGTTTTCGGCACCCGCAGCGAATAGCGGTACATGGCAGCACCTCCGGTTTCCACCGGGGACTTCGAATATGCAGCGGCAAAAGTTCGACTTGTGCTGTGCAGGGTCCCTGCGGGACTGGCGGCTATTAGGCGTGCAGCAACCAGTCTGTCCGGCTTCCCCATGGATCAGCGGGCAGTATGAAGGGTGTCGCGTAGAAGGCGTCCCACAGCGGATCGTCCGGGGATAGATCGCCGGGTTCGATGAGGTCCCCTCCGAGGAGTTCTCCGTCGAGTGACTCGTGGTCAGGTGGGTCCGCGAGCAGGTGTTCCGGAAAGACTGCAATGCCGGCAAGTATCTGCTCCTCCAACGACCACTGCGTTTCCGCTGATCCGTTAACAATCGTTCCCTCAGGCAGTTCCCCGGGACGCGTTTGCCCTACCGGCTCCTGCGCGCTGGCTATTCTTTCGACCGCGTCAGTCCCGCCCGTCAAGATAACGTCGCTGCCCACCGCCCGTTCTCCCCCCACGCGCGGCTCCCCGGACAGGCCAGGTTCGTCGCCCGCACCAAAGTCCCCGGTGGAGGCAAACCCCTCAGTCGCGCCAAAGTCCCCAGTCGCCTCAGAGTCTCTGGCCATCGTAAGTTCTCCAGCCCCGCAGTCGTCTCCGGTGGCGCGTGGCTCCCCGGCCGCGCCAGCGTCGCCGCCCGGCGTGAGGTCTCCGGTCACGCCAGATTCTCCGGCCGCGCCAGTGTCTTCATTCAGCGCCCTCTCCTGTTCCAGTTCAGAGAGTGCGGGTGGCCAGTGGGGTGGTTGGGGGTCGGGGTGTTGTGCTGGGTAGTGGCGGCCGGTGGGTGAGGTCCAGCCTGGTGGTTCGGTTGTGGTGGCTGGTGTGGGGCTCCAGGCGCTGTTGTGTTTGAGGCGGTGATGTTTCGGGCAGAGCTGTGCCAGGTTGCTGACTCCTGTTGTGCCGTGGTGTTGCCAGGCGGTGAGGTGGTCGGTGTCGTTGTCCGTGCTGGGGTTGGTGCAGCCGGGGAACGTGCAGTGTCCATCGCGCATCCTGATCCAGCGTTTCATCGCCTCCGACAACCGGTAACTGGTCCGGCCGATCTCGAGAGGCGCACCGTCACGCGGGTCGACGAGGACCCGGTAAAACGAGGCCGCCCCGTCAGCAACGAGTTTGCGGGCCATCGCCGCCGGGATGGGCCCGTGCCCGTCGAGGTCTGCCGGTTCGTCAGTGCTGCCCAACATTGTAAATATCGGAATGGTGACCAGCACGTCGGCTTTCGGGGCGGGGATCTTGCTGAGGTCAAGTGCGTAAGGGTCGCTCCCGTTGCCACTGGCACCGGGAAGACTATCGACCCCGGATGCGCTGCCGGATCCTTCGCTCCCGTTCAACCGGCCTGTGGCGGCGGCCCCGGTGTGGGCGCTCAACAGGAGCGCGGCGGCGACGTCCGGCCGCAACTGGGTGAGGGTGCGGGTCTCTCGCGGTCCCTGGAGGCCGCGGGCGATGGCGGTGGTCTTGTTCCAGATGGCGCAGGCGGTGTCCCCGGGCAGGATCAGGGTGATCGATGCCATCCCATCCGCGTCGGGGCGGTATTCCATCCGCCGCTCCGCCACACACCTGACGTGCCGTTCCTGGACGGAGGCGGGGTAGGTGCGTTCTCGCCAGGTCCGGACTTTCCGGCGGAACAGGTGCGGCACCAGGTCACCGGGCGCAGACCCCCGGGCACGGTTGGGGGCGTCCGGGTCGAAGAAATGCGCCACCAGCGCCTCAGCATTCTCGGGGGCGAGGCAGTCCGCTTCGTCGGCCACGATCACCGCATGCCGCCACGACATCAACCCAGAAGCCAGCGCACCTGCGACCGCCGGCATCGCGCAGACCTTGCGTGATTGGCTGATGAACGCCGTAGCGGCACCCGGGCTAAGTGTCAGGACCCCGGCGACCTCCGCCGTCGTGGACATCTCCACAAACGCCCGCTCCGACCCTGTGGCGTCCGGCGGTGTCATCGCCTCCTGAAACTCCACGAACTCCGCAGCGTCCCGTGCTTCACCCGCAGCTACCTGGGCTTCCAACTGCTTCCAGAACGCCAACCGCTGCAGCCGAAGCTCCGACCTCCGCTCCAACGCATCAACACCGGTAAGAATGGAACCGGAGACACCGGCCGCGCCCGTGCCACCCAGACCAACGAGGACGTCAGATCCGGTCCCCGCCAGGTCCAGACTGCCCGCACAGGGTTCACCCTCAAGCCATGAGTCCTCAAGGAACAGCGCGTCGAGGCCCACGATCGAGGCCCGAAGACCCTCCATGCCTGCCGCTCCAATGCCCGCGTTTCCCATAAAAGAATCCTCGCGCGGGGGTCTGACATTGATGGCAGAAGTGCAGCCGCGTCGGACGAACTCCACTCGACCCGGCTCCAAGTCCGGGAACGCCAACAGAAGTGGCTAGGCCCCTGTCCCAGCGGCCGGTCCCCCGGATCCGTGCCAGAGGCATGCGTCAACGTCGAACGGCAGGAGCTGATCCTGCTCAGCCATCAGGTTGGCCCCATGGGCGGTGACACGGCGCATGAAGTGCCGCCGGCAGAGAGTCTCGTACCCCACCACCGGGACGTGGTGGGCGGCCACAGCCACGGCTCCGTCCACTGCCATGTCCACGTCGCCCACCACCACCTGGGCGCCCTCGGTGACCATGACGCCGTCGACCGTCCTGGCATTGTGTGTGGCGCGGCGCCCGCACCAGCACAAAGCCTCAACCTGCAGGACCTGGACGCGGTCAGCGAGTTCGATCAGCCGCTGCGAGCCCGGAAACAGCCTGGTCCGGAAGTCCGCAGTGATCCCGAACGCGAAAACATCCACGTCGATCTCGTCCACCACTTTGGCGAGCTGCTCCACCTGCTCGGGCGTGTAGAACTGTGCTTCGTCGCAAATGAGGTAGTCGACGCGCTGGCCGTGGGTGCGCCGGCGCATGACTTCCTCCCAGAAGTCGGTGCCGTCCACCACCTCGACGGCGTCGGTTTCTAGGCCAAGGCGGCTGGAGATCCGTGACTCACCGGCGCGGTCGTTCCGGCTGAACCGTACGCCGCCGCGGCCACGGACCCGGTGATTATGGTCCATCTGCAGCGCGAGGGTGGACTTTCCGCAGTCCATCGTGCCGGAGAAGAAGACGAGTTCAGCCACGGCGGCGGCCACCCTTGCCGCCGCCGGCGGTGAGGCAGAGCAGCGGAACTTCGCGCTCCGCCTTGGTCAGCGACCCGTGCTGGCCCACCACTTCCATGGCGGTGGGGCGGCTGCGCCGGGTGTCGTAGAGCGCCAGGGAATCCCGGGCTGCGATCATCACGTCGCCGATCCTGCCTTCGACGGCGGGCCGCACCGCACCGAAGAGCCCGGCGGCCACAGCTTCATCCCGGGTGAATGCCCAGACCTTGCTGCCGAAGCGGTCCCGCCATGCGGTGAGCAGCCGGTCCCGGCCCGCTGCTCCGGCCGCTTCCTCAAGGTAGAGGTGGACCATGCGCGGTTCGCCGGCGGTGTGCCGGACGCCTTCCACCAGCGCGGGCTCGGCGGAGTAGTCGATCCTGTGCGGTTCCGGCACGTCCAGCATTCCGTGGTCAGCGGTCAGGAGAATGGTGGTCCCGGCCGGCAGCGAGGTGCTGAGCCGCTTGACGGTGGCGTCGAGTTCCTCGAGCTGGTGTTCCCACTGCTGGGACTGGCAGCCATAGCGGTGCCCGGCTTTGTCCAGTTCGTTCAGGTAGAAGTACATCAGCGAGGGCCCGCTGCCGGACATTGCATCGGCTGCGGACGCGGTGCGCGCATGGGACGTGGTGCCAGAGATGAAGCGCCCGCCCCGCAAGGCGGCGCGGGTCATAGGCGAATCCGCGAACTGGGGCAGGCTGATGGTGGTGACGTCGGCATGTTCGGCAGCCCGTTCGAGCACCGTGGGGTGGGGCTGCCAGGCGGTGGGGTCCACTCCCGGGTCCCAGTTCCCCAGCAGGTTGACCACCTTGTCCTGCTGCGGATCGAGTACGTCGTAGCCCACCATCCCGTGCTGGCCCGGCGGCAGGCCGGTGCCAAGGCTGGACAGGGCTGCGGCGGTGGTGGAAGGAAACGCGGAGTCGAGCCAGACGGGCACCTCGCCCTGCCCCGCCTGGATGACCGAGCGGAGGAACGGGGTGTGGGCGGACTTCTGCTTGAGCAGGTTCCGCCCCAGGCCGTCCGCCACCACGACGCAGACCCGCTGCGACACCGGCAGCTTCAGCGTGTTTTCAAACCCGCCGATTCCGAGGCTGGCTGCGGCGCTGGTCAGCACCTCGGCCACGGAACGGTGTCCGTAGGCCGGTGCCGGGGGAAGGTCCGACGCCGGTCCGGACAGTGCGGCGGCAGCCAAAGGGGCGGCCGGGGGTACTTGGGGGCGCTCGTCGGGCATCAGCGCTGCTGGTGGCCGCGGCTGAGGCGCGTGCCGAACACGCCGGCGCGCGGCCGGGGCGGCAGTGACTGCACGTGGGGAACCGGCGAGGTGGACCCGGTGTTGACGGCCCGCAGGGCGCGGGCAAAGAGCTTCGCATCCTGGACTGCCTGCAGCCCGTCCGCCTCCGCGCTGATCCGCAGGACGATGTCCTCCTGCGCAATCGTGCCGGTATAGCCGTGGTCCGCTTCGCATTGGGGATCGCCGCAGCTGGCCGGCCCCATGTCCAGGCGCTGGCCACCGGACCAGGCGATGGACAGTGTCAGTTCCCGCACGGGATCGGACGGCTTGTAGTTTTGCGGCTGGGCGTACATGTAGCTGAGGACCACCGAACGGATCTGGGCCACGGGAACGGACTCCGTGGAGATCTGGGCAACGATCTGCTCGCCTGCTTCATCCAGTTGCTGGTCGTCCACGTGGGTGATGACCAGCATGTCAGCAGTCAGGACCAGCACCGTGATGTGGCGGCGGACCTCAGCCCGGTCAAAGTGGGTTTCCAGATGCACCAGGTGTGCCACGCAGTCGCGGCCGTCCAGGGCGTCGTCCACCACGTCCGCCACGAGGCGGGGATAGAAACCGGCCTTTTGGAGGGCACCTTCCAGGCTTTGGCCCTGGGAACTGTGGCTGTGTGAGCTGTGGTGGCGGATGGCCTGGTTTTCGTTGCCGGGCGTTTCAGGCGCCGAGGCGGGAGGCTGGGAGCTCATTCCCCCATTTTCACAGATGCGCCGCTCACTTTGCCAACCGCCCGCTCCACCCAACGGGGAAACACAGGACAACCGCGCCACAAACACCGGCAGATGGCGCGGCCGGCCAGCCCGTGGACCACCGCAGTGTCAGCCCCGCATGGCCCGCCGTGCGCTGTCCGTGCGTTGGGCGGCGTTCCCGATCCTGACGTCGGCCGCCAGGATGGTGGCACCGTTCGTTCCGCAGAGCACCGGGTTGAACTCCACCAGGGCGATTTCGGGGTGGTTGTCCTTCATCCACGCCAGCCGCCCTGCCAGGTCCTCCAAGGCGGAAACGTCGACGGCGGGAAGTCCCTGGTAGCCGAACAGCTTCCGCGCTGCCCGGGGCGCCCGGATGAAGTCGTGGACGTCCGCGGCGGACAGCGGCGGCACCCGGTGCGACCAGTCATCCAGCAGGTTCACGGCATCGCCGGCCAGGCCGAAGGAGATCACAGGTCCCAGCAGCGGGTCCTCAATGGCCCGGAACGTGCACGCCTGGCCTACCGGCGCCATGGACTGCACCTCGAGAGCCGGATCGCCATAGAGGGCGAGGGCGCGGCGCATCTGAAGCACATCCCGGCGCAGCGACTCGGCGTCCTGGATGTCCAGGCGGACGCCCCCCAGGTCGAGCCGGTGCCGCAGGGCGGGATCCGTCGTCTTCACGGCCACCGGCCAGCCGAGGCCCTCGGCGGCTTCCACCGCTTCGTCAGGGGTGTCGAAGGCCGCGGATGGCAGCACGGAAATGCCGTAGTGCCCCAGCAGGGATGCGGCCGCTGCGGGGTCCAGCTGCTTGAGCTGCTCCCCCTTGACGTCGCGGAGCTGTACTTCGAGCTCGGCGCGGGCCCGGGCGGGATCGCAGCCCGGCGGTTCCACGAAGTGGCCGTGGTCCCGCGACACCCACTCGGAGTACCTCACCACGGCGGCGAGCGCTGCCACAGCTGCGCCGGGGTTGGAGAAGCACGGCACGGCTTTGTCTGCGGCGCCCACCATGCCTTCAACGTAGACGGAGTCGTCCAGGATGCCGGTGAACGCCGCCACCACGGGCTTGCCGGCCTCGGCGGAGACGTCGGCCAGCGATTCCGCAATGCTGTCCACCGTGAGTCCGCGGGCCGGCAGGAGTGCTGCGACGGCGGCATGGACATGCGCCGGGCGCAGGGCCTCGAGCAGCGCTGAGCGCAGGGCGGGCAAGGCCACTGAGCGCCCGGCGTCGAGGTCCACCCCGGTCACCAGCTGCTCCACACTGAGGCCATGGTCTGCTGCACTGTCCGCCACTACCTTGCCCAGCGCCTGGGAGTTGCTGAGGATGGCCAGGCCGGGCCCCGCGGGCAGCGGCTGGCCCGCGACAACCTGTGCCACGTCCACCAGCTGCTCGATGGTTCCGACGCGGATGACGCCGGACTGGCGGAGCATGGAGTCCAGCGCCCCGCCCGGCGCCTGGGTGGTGCGGACGGCGTGTCCCGGCGGCAGGCGCAGGCCCATGGTGTCGGACTTGGCCACGATCACCGGTTTGGTGCGGGCCAGGCGCCGGGCGATGCGGGAGAACTTGCGCGGGTTGCCGATCGATTCCAGGTAGAGGCCCACGGCGGAGGTGTCGGCGTCGTCTTCCCAGTACTGCATGATGTCGTTGCCTGACACGTCGGCACGGTTCCCGGCCGAAAGGAACGTGGACATGCCGAGGCGCCTGCGGCTGGACGCAGCGTACAGGGACACGCCAATGGCTGCCGACTGGCTGAACAGCCCCAGCCCGCCGCGGCGCGGCAGGGTGGGCGCCATGGAGGCGTTGAGCCGGACCTCGGGGTGCGTGTTGATGATGCCCAGGGAGGCCGGGCCGATGACCCTCATCCCGCTCGCGCGTGCCTGGCGCACAAGGTTCCGTTGCCGCTGCAGGCCGCGTTCGCCGTCGTCCGCGAAACCTGCGGAGGCGATCACCAGGCCCTTGACGCCGGCGGCGGCGCAGTCCTCCACAACGGAGGGAACCTCCTCGTACGGCACGGCGACCACCGCGAGCTGCACGGGCTCGGGTACTTCGGTCAGCCGGCCGTAGGACAGCATGCCGGCCAGTTCCAGCGCCTCGGGATTGATGGCGTAGACGGGCCCGGAGAAGCCGCCTTCCACAATATGCTCCAGCAGTTGGTAGCCCACGGTCCCCCACTTGCGGCTGGCGCCGATGACGGCCACGGACGACGGCGTCAGCAGGTCCCGCACGCTCCTCGCCTCGGCGCGGTGCTCGCGGGATTCCATGACGGCCCGTGATTTTTCGGTGGGGTCGATGTTGAATTCGAGGCTGACGACGCCGTCGTCGAAGTGGCGTTTGACGTCATAGCCGGCATCCGAGAAGACCATGAGCATTTTGCGGTTCTCGGGCAGCACCTCGGCGCTGAAGCGCTGGATCCCGTTTTCGTGGGCCGCGGCGGCGAGGTGTTCGAGCAGGATGGAGCCGATTCCCCGGCCCTGGTGCGCGTCGGCGATGTTGAAGGCGACCTCGGCCTCGGTGGGATCATCCAGCCGGTCGTAGCGGCCGATACCGATGATTTCCCCGCGCATGGTGATGACGAACGCCACCCGGTCCTTGTAGTCCACTTCGGTGAACCGTTTGAGCTCCTTGGCTGACAGCCGTGCCTTGAAGGCGAAGAAGCGCATGTAAATTGAGTTCTGCGACTGTCCGGTATGGAAGGTCTGAATGGCCTCTGCATCGGACGGATGGATGGGCCGCAAATGGGCTGTCCCGCCGTCGCGCAGGACGACATCGGCTTCCCAATGTTCCGGATATTCGCCGTCCCCGGGCTGATCCACCATAGGCTTAGCCTAGCCAAAAACTGCCGCAGCGCAGCAGCACCCTGCCCGGCAACCCCAGTAACCGAAGGATTCACCACCCCCATGGCCCGCCGCCAAAGCCCAGCACCCGTCGCGGACACCACTCCCTTCACGGAGAACATCGTCGACATCGACGTCACTTCCGAGATGGAGGGTTCGTTCCTGGAGTACGCGTACTCCGTGATTTACTCGCGGGCACTGCCCGACGCCCGCGACGGGTTGAAGCCGGTGCAGCGCCGCATCCTGTACATGATGAGCGACATGGGCCTGCGGCCGGACCGCGGGCACGTCAAGAGCGCCCGCGTGGTGGGCGAGGTCATGGGTAAGCTGCACCCGCACGGAGATGCCGCCATCTACGACGCCATGGTGCGCATGGCGCAGGACTTCTCGCTGCGTTTGCCCCTGATCGACGGGCACGGCAACTTCGGCTCGCTCGACGACGGCCCGGCAGCTCCGCGGTACACGGAGGCCAGGCTGGCGCCCGCCGCCCTCACCCTCACCAACCACCTCGATGAAGACGTGGTGGACTTCGTCCCCAACTACGACAACCAGCTCACGCAGCCGGACGTCCTCCCGGCGGCCTTCCCCAACCTGCTGGTCAACGGCGCCACCGGCATCGCCGTGGGCATGGCAACCAACATGGCCCCGCACAACCTGGTGGAAGTCATCTCCGCAGCCCGGCACCTGATCGCCCACCCGGACGCCACCCTCGAAGACCTGATGCGGTTCGTCCCGGGCCCGGACCTGCCCAGCGGCGGCCGGATTGTGGGCCTGGACGGCATCCGCGACGCCTACGCCACCGGCCGGGGGTCCTTCAAGACCCGTGCCAAGGTGGAAGTGGAGCAGCTCTCGGCCCGCCGCACCGGCCTGGTGGTCACCGAACTGCCGTACATGGTGGGCCCCGAAAAGGTCATCGAGAAGATCAAGGACGCCGTCAACGCCAAGAAGCTGACCGGCATCAGCGACATCGTGGACTTGACGGACCGGAAGCACGGACTGCGGCTGGTCATCGAGCTGAAGAACGGCTTCAACCCCACCGCGGTGCTCCAGCAGCTCTACCGGTACACGCCGATGGAGGATTCCTTCGGCATCAACAACGTCACGCTGGTGGACGGGCAGCCGCAGACCCTCGGCCTGGTGGACCTGCTCTCCGTCTACGTCAACCACCGCATCGACGTTGTCCGCCGCCGCACCATCTTCCGGCTGGGCAAGAAGAAGGACCGGCTGCACCTGGTGGAGGGCCTCCTCATCGCCATCGTGGACATCGACGAGGTCATCCAGATCATCCGGTCCTCGGATGAGGCGGCCGCAGCCCGTGAGCGCCTGATGTCCATCTACGACCTCACCGAGATCCAGGCCAATTACATCCTGGAACTGCGGCTCCGCCAGCTGACCAAGTACTCGCGGATCGAGCTGGAGAAGGAACAGGACCAGCTGCGCCGCGAGATCGCCGAACTCGAAGCCATCCTCAACTCCGAGGAACTGCTCCGTTCGCTGGTGTCCGATGAACTCGCAGCGATTGCCGAGGAACACGGCACGCCCCGCCGCACCATCCTGCTGGAGTCCGAAGCCGTCTCCCCCACCGTCGCGGCAGAACTTGCCGGCAGCAAGAAGGGCAAGCCCGCTCCCCTGGCCCTGGAGATCGCCGACGACCCCTGCTGGGCCATCCTGACGGCCTCCGGGCAGATCGGGCGCACCAGCAACCAGGAGCCGCTGGCAGAAGCCGGACCGCGGAACAAGCACGACGTGTTCACGACAGTGGTGAAGACCTCAGCGCGCGGTGAGATCGCTGCCATCACCTCCCAGGGCCGCATGCTGCGCCTCCAGGTAATGGACATGCCGGTCCTGCCCCCCGTGGCGGGCCTGCCCAACATGGCCGGTGGTGTCCCGGCGAAGGACTTCCTCACGCTGCTGAAGGGCGAAACCCTGGTGGCCTTCGCCCCGCTGGACGAGGTTCTGGCCATCGGCACCGCCCAGGGCGTGGTGAAGCGGGTCCAGCCGGACTATCCGCTGAACCGCGAGGACTGGGAAGTCATCGCGCTCAAGGACAAGGATTTCGTGGTGGGGGTGGCACCGGCTGCGGCTGATGACACCGAACTGGTGTTCCTGACGGCCCAGGCGCAGCTGCTGAAGTTTGCCGCCTCCGCCGTGCGCCCGCAGGGCAGGACGGCCGGTGGAATGGCCGGCATCAAACTTGCCGCGGGCGACCGCGTGACGTTCTTCGGCGCGGTGCGCGCCCAGGACGAGGCCGCCGTCGTGGTCACCATTGCCGGCACCAACGGCGCCCTTCCGGGGACTGCCCCGGGCACGGCGAAGGTGACTGCGTTCTCCGAATACCCGGTGAAGGGCCGTGCCACCGCAGGGGTGCGCGCGCACCGGTTCCTGAAGGGCGAGGACACGTTGCTGCTGGCGTGGGCCGGTCATGGTCCCGCCAAGGCGTCCTCGTCCGCGGGCGTTGCCAGGTCACTTCCGCAGGAGCACGGCCGCCGCGATGGTTCCGGCATCCCCCTGTCCCAGGCCGTGGATGTAGTGGGTGCCGCGATGGCGTGGCCGGAGGCCGCCGCCGAGGCATAAACCGCACTCGAGGCAAAGTCCGCCCGCCACCGCTGCGCCGGATCAGGGTTCCCTGCTCCAGTTGTAGGGCGTGGTGGTGGAGACCTTGACCAGTCCGTACCGCTCAAGGATGGGGCGCGAGTATTCGGTGGAGTCGCTGTGGATCAGGGTCTTGCCGAGCTGCAGGGCGGATCGGGCACGCTGTGCGGTGAGGGCCCGGTAAATGCCTTGTCCGCGCCACGGCGCCAGCGTGGCCCCGCCCCCGATGCCGGCGAAGTCCGTCCCTGCCACCGGTTCCAGGCGGCCGGCACTGACGATGCGGCCCTCGTGGCCTGCTGCCCACAGCTCGGTTCCGTCGCCTGTGGCCAGCCGCCGCAGCAGGTCTTCGGCCCGGGCTTCCGAGATGCTGTCCCCGAAAGCGATATCCTGCATGGCGCTCACGGCGCGGACGTCCGCTGGCCCGGTGACCTGCCGAAGCCACACCCCGGGCGGAAGGGGAACGTCCGCCATCAGGGCGGCAGCGGCACCAATCATGATCGATTCGGCGTCGGCGGGCACGAAGCCGTGGGCCAGCAGCGCCCCGTGCAGGCCCGGCGCAGAGTCGTGCCCGCGGGTCTTCCACTCCACGGACTGCACCGCAGGGTCCGCGCGGAAGTGCGCCACTGCCTGGCCCACCCACTCCGCGACAATGGCGGCAGACGCCCCGCCCAGGCCAGCGTAGGTGACGAACCCGCGTCCGCCGTCGAACGTGGCGAGCCGCAGCGGGCCGAGCGCGACCACTGACCTGGCGCCGGCAACTTCGGGGGCGAGGCGCAGTTGGGAGTCGTAGGCGGCGAGGAACCGTGCAGCGTCCGGATGCTTCATTGCTTGTACTTTAGACTGCTCCCATGCCTATCGTGCCTGATGAGAAGGACTGGACCTGGGTCCTGGACCGCCCCTGCCCCGATTGCTCGTTCGACCCCTCCACCACCACACCGGCAACGGTCCCCGGCACCATCGAAAACATGTTGCCCCGGTGGCGGGCCGTCCTGCGCCGGCCGGAGGTTGCCGAGCGTCCCGATGACAACACCTGGTCCGCGCTGGAGTACGCCTGCCACGTGCGCGATGTGTTCAGCCTGTTCGACCAGCGCCTGAACCTGATGCTGGACTCCGACGACGCAAAGTTTGAGAACTGGGACCAGGACCTGACCGCCGTCGAGAAGGACTACGCCAACGCCGATCCGGCAGTGGTCAACACCGAGCTGGCTGCCGAGGGGCAGCAGGTGGCGGAGTCCTTCGCCGGGGTCCGCGAATCCGACTGGGACCGCAAGGGGCTGCGCAGCAACGGTTCCGAGTTCACGGTCCTGACGCTCGCGCGCTATTTCCTGCACGACGTGGTCCACCACCTGCACGACGTCGACGGATAGTTCCGCTGGCAGGCGGCCCCGTGCGGGGCCGGCTGCGGCGGGGTTGCCTGCGCGGGTGGGTTGCCCGGGGTTGCCGGCGCCGGAACCCGGCGCAGGGCTCGTTCGCGTCAGGCCCGCAGCCCCGCCGCTGCCCGGCCGGGCTCCCGGAGTTCCGCGGCCGGCGCAAGCGCCAACCGAACGTCGCCGGCCTGGATATCGGCGGCGTGGTGGGTAACCAGCACCACGGTCCGGTCCCGCAAGCCGGCCCTCAGGTCCTGCAGCATGGCCCTTGCTGATTCGGCATCCAGGTGCGCGGTGGGCTCGTCCAGCAGGATCACCTCGGCACCCGTCATCAGGGTGCGGGCCACCGCGAGGCGCTGCCGTTCGCCGCCACTGAGGAAAGCACCACCGGGACCGATCCGCGTGTCCAGTCCCGCGGGCAGCCGTTCCATCAGCCCGGCGAGTCCGACGGCGGCAATCACCGCTGCCATGTCCTGTTCGGTTGCGCTCTCCCCCGGATTGTCCTGTCCCCGGGTGTCCTGTCCCCGCCGGTCGGGTTCCGCCGCGGCGCGCCCCAGCAGGAGGTTGCCGCGGATGGTCGAGTCGAAGAGGTGGGCCTCCTGCGGGCACCACGCCACCCCGCCGGACACGCGGACACTTCCGGCGGCCGCCGGCAGGAATCCCAGCAGGACCGAGAGCAGCGTCGATTTGCCCGAGCCGGACGGGCCTGTGACGGCCAGCCAATGCCCGGGTCCGGCAACGGCATTGAGCCCGGTGAAGACCGGTGCTCCGCCGGGCCATGCCGCCGCGAGGTTCGCCAGCTCCAGCCCCGGAACGCCGCCGTCACGCTCCGGCACCGGCTGCAGCCCATCTGTGGTGCCGCCGTCGTCGTCCTGAGCGCCGGACACGTCCAGGGCCCCGGACGAAGCCACGCGCTGCAGGACCGCGCGCAGGGCCGGGAACTGGCGCACCGCCGTCGTCATCGCTGAATAGGGTTCAACAAGGGCCAGCAGCAGCAGGACCACGACGGCGGCCGTGGCCGGGTCGATCCGTCCGTCCAGGACGGCGGGGGCGGCCAGCCACGCACTGGCGAGCGCTGCCGCACCGCAGGCGGCAGCGGTGACCGCGTGGCCCAAGCCCTCTGCCCAGGCCGACCGCTGGGAGGCGCGGGTTGCTTTGCGGTCCTCGCCGCGGAGTCCTGCCAGCACGCGAGGCGCCACACCGTTGGCGGACAGCTCTGCCCGGGCATCCAGGGCCGCCGAGATGCGGCGCAGCACGCCGGAGCGCAGTATCTGCTCCGCCGTTGCCGACTTCCGGTCGCCCCAGAGCGCAAGCGCGGGCGCCAGCACCAGGCTGGCCGCGGCGGCGGCGATGACCGCCGGGAGCGCCGGCGGGACCACCAGCCAGGTGGTTCCCAATGCCAACACGGCGACTGCAACGGCCGTGACGGGGGGCAGCACCACTCGGGGCAGGAGGTCCCGGACGGTGTCGACGTCGTCGATGACGGTGCCCAGTACATTGCCGCCCTGGAGGAGGCGGCGCAGGGCCAGGGCCCGGCGGCTCAGTGACGCCCACAGCCGTCCCCGGAGCCTGGTCAGCGCGGCGAACACGGCATCGTGCAGCAGCAGCCGTTCCCAGTACCGGAGCACTGCCCTGCCGATGCCGAAGAAGCGTACGCCAACGATGGCGGTCAGCAGGTAGAGGATGGGTGGCTGCTCGCTGGCTCGGATGATCAGCCAGCCGGACAACCCGGACAACGCCACCGCGAAGAGCGCTGCGAAAGTGCCCACGATGGCGGCCGCGGCGAATTTACCCCGCACCGGCGCCAGTAACGGAGCCAGGAGTCCCATGGCGCCTGCGCCGAAGCGGCCCGCGGTTCCGTCCTTGGCGTCGCCAGCGCGCAGGGCCGCGGTGCGCGGGTTCGTGGTGGGCCGCGTGGCCGCGGACGGCGCCGCTGAAGCGGGCGTGGGAAGGCCGGTTGCGCCGTCGAAGGATGCCGCGGCCGGCAGAGCGTCCGGCTGGTGCAAAGGTTTCAGCGCTGCGGCACTGCCACCGATCGGCACCAGCACGTCGGCCAGGTTGCGGGTCCGCTCCTCGTGGGCAACGAGGATGATCGTGACCTGGCCGCGCAGCCCGTGGATGGCGTCTTCGACGGCCCGAGCTGAATCGCCGTCCAGGTGCGCCGTGGGCTCATCGAGCAGGAGCACTGTTGCTCCGGCGTCAATCCTCGCCAGCCCCCGTGCCAGCGCAACGCGCCGCAGCTCGCCGGGGCTCAGCTCCGCAGGGTGTTTCGCGGCCAGGTGGCCGGCCCCGGCCCGGGTGAGGCAGGCGCGGGCGGTTTCCTCAGCCAGCGCACTGTCCCGGGCGTTGCGGGGGTTGGCGCCGAGGTAGAGCAGCACTTCGTCCAGGACTCTGTCGGCCACCAGCACGGGATGCTGCGGCACCCAGGCCACGGCGTTCCGGTCCAACCCGGCGACTGTCCCGGTAACGGAGGTCCCGGCCCCGTCCCCGATGGTGCCGGCCAGGACGCCCAGTACCGTGCTCTTGCCGGCACCGCTGGGGCCGTCCAGGGCGGTGATCCGGCTCTGTGGCGCCTCAAACGACAGGGGTCCGACGGCGGCGCGGGACCTTCCGCGATAGGTC
Organism: Pseudarthrobacter sp. 10T415; assembly: GCF_056394175.1. Taxonomy (NCBI): domain Bacteria; kingdom Bacillati; phylum Actinomycetota; class Actinomycetes; order Micrococcales; family Micrococcaceae; genus Pseudarthrobacter; species Pseudarthrobacter sp. 10T415. The sequence continues at coordinate 107,296 of NZ_JBFTHJ010000012.1, forward strand.
ACGGTGAGGCCGGTGACGGTGAGCGGCGCTCCGGGCCGTCCCGCCGGCACGGCAGGCAGCGGCTTCGCCTCGGGGGCGTCCGTGACGGCATTGACGCCGGCCAGGGCCACACGGCCGTCGTCGCTGGCGTGGTGCGCCGTGCCCAGCTCACGAAGCGGCAGGTAGCAGTCCGGCGCGAGGATCAGGGCCAGCAGCCCGGCTTCGAGTGGCATGTCGCCGTGCACCAGTCGCACGCCGATGAACACGGCAACCACGGCCACGGAGATGGTGGCAATGAGTTCCAGTGCCAGGGCGGAGAGGAATGCGGTGCGCAGGGTCCCCATGGTGCGCGAGCGGTATTCCTCGGAGATCTCTTCGAGGGCTTTGCGCTGGGCCGTGGCCCGGCCCAGGCCCACCAGAACGGGGAGTCCCTTGGCGAGTTCCAGCATGTGGGCCGAGAGCCTGGCCAGCGACGTCTGGGCCTCGCGCACGTTGTCCTCGGTGTAGCGGCCAATGAGCACCATGAACAGCGGCACCAGGGGCACGGTCAGGACGATCACCACTGCGCTGACCCAGTCCGCGAAGAGGATCCTGGCGCCGAGCAGCAGCGGCACGGCGGCACAGTTTACGAGCGCCGGCAGGAACTGTGTGTAGTAGCTGTCCAGGGCGTCCAGGCCGCGGGTGGCCAGCACGGCGAGGCCACCGTCCGCCGGGCCGGTTTCCCGCACCCCGTTGCGCAGCGTCCGCTCCAGGAGCCCGGCCCGCAGTTCCTCCTTGATGCCCAGCGCGGCCCGACGGGCGGCCACAGCTTGCCCCCACACGGTGATGGACCGCAGGACCACGCCGGCCATACCAAGCGTGATCTGGTCCGGATGCACGGCTTCGCCGGCCGCCAGCCCTGCAAGCGCGGCCGCCACCGCCTGTCCCATCAGGACGAGCGAGAGTGCCTTCAGCGCCGCGAGAAGGCCGAGCCAGTAGACGGCGGACCGGGTTGCCGGCCCCGCCGGGAGCATGGGCCGCACGTCAGCCCTTGGTGGTGAACGCCTTGACGGCGATGGCAGGCAGGAAGCTGTGGGCCTCCGGAATGGAATCGGTGCTGACCCTGCGGCGGAATACCCAGTACGTCCATGCCTGGTAGGCAATCACGAGCGGAAGTCCGAACGCGGCCACGATGGTCATGAGCCCCAGGGTGTAGTCCGAGGACGAGGCGTTGGAAATGGTCAGGTCAAAGGCGGTGTCCAGGGTGGAGGGCAGCACCACGGGGAACACGGCGCCGAAGATGGAGGCCGTGCCGAGCACCAGGAAAGCGCCGAGCGCCAGGAACGCCCTGCCTTCGGCACCGGCTCGGGCCAGCATCCAGGCGGTGGCGGCAGCGGCCACCGCGAGCACCACGAGGGCCCAGGTCCAGGGTTTGCCGTCCAGGAACTGGATGCTGAGCGCCCAGGCCGCGATGGGAAGGATCAGCACCGGAAGCAGGCGCACGAACCAGGCGCGGGCACGGTGCCGCACCTCGCCGTCGGTCTTCAGGGCAAGGAAGGCCAGCGCGTGAACCAGCGAGAAGCCCACCACGGCCACCCCGCCCAGTACGGCGTAGCCGCTGAACCAGGCAAAAGGGCCGCCTTCGCGGTCGCCGTTGGCATTCAGGGGCAGCCCGGTGGTGGTCAGGGCCAGCGCGGCTCCAACGCCGAAGGCGGCGAAAAAGGATCCCAGGGCAATGGCCCAGTCCCACCGGGCACGCCAGCGGTCCGTGTCCACCTTGCCGCGGTACTCGAAGGCCACGGCGCGGAAGATCAGGGCCACAAGGACCACCAGGAGGGGCAGGTAGAGGGCCGAGAACAGGGAGGCGTACCAGAGGGGGAAGGCTGCAAACGTGGCACCGCCGGCGGTCAGCAGCCACACCTCGTTGCCGTCCCAGACCGGGCCGACCGTGTTCAGCAGGACGCGGCGTTCGGTGTTGTTCCGCGCGAAGATCTTCATCAGCATCCCCACGCCGAGGTCAAAGCCCTCAAGGAAGAGGTAGCCGGTCCACAGCACCGCAATGGCGATGAACCAGATGGTGGGCAGCAGTTCCATTGTCGAATTCCTCTGCTCTTAGTAGGCGAAGGCCAGGACGTCGTCGGCGGGCTTGGCGCCGCCCGGTCCGCCGGAGCCCGGCGTTTGGTCCTCGTTCTCGTCGGCGGGGACATGGGCCAGTTCGGGCATGGCGGACACCACGCCGCCGCGGATGTACTTCACCAGCAGCTTGACCTCCACAACCAGCAGCACGGCGTAGACCGCTGTCAGGGTGACCAGTGACGCCACCAGCTCGCCCGCCGAAACCCCTGGTGAGACGGCCGCGGCCGTGAACATGAACACCTGGTCGATGCCGCTGGGATCGGGGTTGGGAGCCACCACGAACGGCTGCCGGCCCATCTCAGTGAAGATCCAGCCGGCAGCGTTGGCGCCGAACGGGGCGAGGATGCCGAAGATGGCAAGGCGCATGAGCCACGGCGATTCCGGCACGGTGCCCTTCCGGGTCAGCCACAGGGCCACCACGGCCGCCAGCGCGGCGAGTCCGCCGAAGCCGATCATCATCCGGAAGCCCCAGTAGGTGACCTCCATGACGGGCAGGTACTCAATTTCCTGGCCGGCACGCTCACCGTAGATGGGGTTGTCCGGCAGGTGGGTGCCGTAGTTCTCCTTGTATTCGGGCAGCAGCGTGTTCACGCCCTTCACCTCGGTGGTGAAGTCGCCCTTGGCCAGGAAGGACAGGATTCCGGGGACCTCGATGACGGCCACGATGTCGTCGCAGTTCTGGGAGCCGATGTTGCCGATGCTCAGCACGGAGAACCCGGTGCCGTCGTGGCAGGCCGCCTCCGCTGCAGCCATCTTCATGGGCTGCTGTTCGAACATGAGCTTGCCCTGCAGGTCACCGGTGACGGCGGTTCCGGCGAAGGAGATCATGGCCACCACGGCGCCGATGCGCAGTGAACGGATCCAGACACTGTGGTCAGCCCGGTCACGGCCGGGGATCGTGGCGGACTCGCCGGGAACCACCTTGCCGTCGGCACCGACGGTGTCGATGCCGTCGCGGCGCCGGCGCCACAGGTGGTACCAGGCGATGCCGAGCAGGAAGCCGCCGGCCACCGCAAGGGCGCCGAAGAGGGTGTGCGGGACGGCAACAAGGGCGGTGTTGTTGGTGAAGACGGCCCAGGCATCGGTCATGACCGGGCGTCCGTCGATCATTTCGACGCCCACCGGGTGCTGCATCCAACTGTTGGCCACGATGATGAAGTAGGCGGAGAAGACCGATCCGATCACCGCCACCCAGAGGCAGGCCAGGTGGATGCCGGGTTTCAGCTGCTTCCAGCCAAAGATCCACAGTCCCAGGAAGGTGGACTCGACGAAGAAGGCCAGCAGCGCTTCCAGGGCCAGGGGTGCGCCGAACACATCGCCGACGAACCGGCTGTATTCGCTCCAGGCCATGCCGAACTGGAACTCCTGGACGATTCCGGTGGCCACGCCCATGATGAAGTTGATGAGGAAGAGCTTGCCCCAGAACTTGGTCATCCGCAGATATTCGGGCTTGCCGGTGCGGTGCCAGGCCGTCTGGATGATGGCCACCACCAGGCCCAGGCCGATGGTCAGCGGGACCATCATGAAGTGGTAGACGGTGGTGATGCCGAATTGCCAGCGTGCGATTTCCAAGGCGTCCAAGGCAGGTCCCTACTCTAGGCCAACTCAAACTTCTACGTTTCGTAGAAGTTCAACTTCTACAGAGTGTAGAACAACTTGCTGTCCGACGGAAAACACACCGCCGCTACCAGCATGCTGCTTAACGGCCGGACGCGCCACGTGTTCTACCCAACGTAGAAAGTCCGGCGGTTTCAGGGTAAATTTGAACCTGTAGTTGTTTAACCGTTGAACAGTCACCGGCGCAGGAAGCGCGCGGTGCGGGGACAAAAAGGAAAAGTGCAATGGCTAGTCTTGGTGAACTGGAACGGGCAGTGATGGACCTGCTCTGGGCGGGCCAGGAAGCAGCCACGGCCAACACGCTGCGGGACCAGTTGGCCCGCACGTCCGCCGCGCAGGGCGGCCCCGGCCATGAGGGCAAGGAACTCGCGGTGACCACCGTGCTGACGGTGCTGTCGAGGCTGGAAAAGAAGGGCCTTGTGGAGCGGGAACGCGGAACCCGTCCGCACCGCTACCAGGCGGTATCCAGCCGGGCGGACCACACGGCCGAACTCATGCACGAGGTGCTGGGCTCGGCTCCGGACCGCGAGGCCGTACTGGCCCGGTTCATTGGATCCGTCTCCGAAGGTGAAGCCGAAACACTGCGCAAACTGCTGGGTCACGTCTAGCCCACCATGTTCTGGGCCTCATACCTGCTGGCGGTCCTGGCGATCATACTGGCGTGGCCGGTACCCATCCTGCTGTCACGCGCGCAGTGGCCCGCGCGGTCGCCGTTTACGGCCATGCTGCTCTGGCAGGCCATCGCCCTGGCAGGTGGCCTGTCGATGATCGGTGCCATGCTGGTGTACGGCCTGGAGCCCATCGGGGACAACCTGATCGCAGGGCTCCGGTCCCTGGCCGGCATGGTGCTCTTCAACGCCCCCACCACGGCCCTGGGGTTCTGGCACATCTTCGCACTGTCTGCAGCAGCCTTGCTGACGGCCCACCTTGTCTTCACCCTGCTGCTGACCTACTACCGGATCCAGCGGCAGCGGCGGCGCCACCGCGAGCTGCTGGCCCTGCTGGCGTCCCCGTCGGGCCAGGACACCGCCACACTGGTCATCAGCCATGATTCCCCGGTGGCCTATTGCCTGCCCGGCGGAGCACGGTCTGTCACCGTCCTGTCCGACGGCCTCATGGCGGCCCTTGAGCCCGAAGAGCTCCAGGCCGTCCTGACCCACGAGAACGCCCACCTGAGCCAGCGGCACCACCTGCTGCTGTGGGCGTTCGCTGCGTGGCGCCAGGCCCTCCCCTGGCTGCCCACCACGCGTCTGGCACAGGAATCGGTGAGCTCACTGATCGAGATGCTGGCCGACGATGTTGCGCTTCGAACGGCCAGCAAAGCCACGCTTATCAAGGCCATCGCCATCGTGGCCAGCGGTTCGCCTGCCGGAACGAACGGGCACGGCGGTGGCCAGCCCGCTCCCGGGATGGCGTTGTCAGGCCTTGAAGCTGCCGCCGGAACCGGCGGCTCCGACTCCACCCGCACTACGGCGTCCCGGGTCAGCCGCCTGCTCTCGCCACAGCCAGAACTGCCGCGGGCCGCACGGAGCCTGGTCCTCACCGCGTGCGTGCTGTTGCTGGCGCTCCCCACCGCCTTGCTGGTGGTGCCCGGCCTGCTTGGCTGAACCTCCCGCCGTCGTGCCTTCCAAGCGGACGCTGCGCCGCGCGGAGGGCGGTGCGCCGTCAGCCCGGCCCAGCGCCCGGCATCAGGCGTCGATGCGCTCCCGGTCCAGGCTTGCGGCGCCCGCGATGATGAAGTCCTTGCGCGGAGACACGTCAGAGCCCATCAGCAGGTCAAAGGTCTTCTCGGCCTCTTCCAGTTCGGCGATCCCCACTTTGCGGAGCATCCGGTGCCGCGGGTCCATGGTGGTCTCGGCCAGTTGCTCCGCGTCCATTTCGCCCAGGCCCTTGTACCGCTGGATGGGTTCCTTGTACCGCTTGCCTTCCTTGGCCAGCCTGGCCAGCAGCACGTGCAGCTCGGCCTCGGAGTAGGTGTAGATCATCTCGTTGGCCTTCTGGCCGGCGTTGACCACTTCCACCCGGTGCAGCGGCGGGACGGCAGCGAACACCCGGCCCTTCTCGATCATCGGGCGCATGTAGCGGAAGAAGAGCGTCAGCAGGAGCGTGCGGATATGGGCGCCGTCCACGTCGGCATCCGTCATCAGGATGACCTTGCCGTAACGGGCCGCACTGATGTCGAAGCTGCGGCCGGACCCTGCGCCCACCACCTGGATGAGGGCCGCGCATTCGGCGTTGGAGAGCATGTCCCCCACAGAGGCCTTCTGTACGTTGAGGATCTTGCCGCGGATGGGCAGCAGCGCCTGAAAGTCGGAGGACCGTGCCAGCTTGGCAGTTCCCAGCGCCGAGTCGCCTTCGACGATGAAGAGTTCGGAACGTTCGACGTCGTCCGTCCGGCAGTCTGCGAGCTTGGTGGGCATCGAGGAGGTTTCCAGCGCGTTCTTCCGCCGCTGGGTCTCCTTGTGCACACGGGCCGAGATGCGCGATTTCATCTCGCTGACGATCTTCTCGAGCAGCAGGGCCGACTGCGCCTTGTCGTTGCGGTTGGCGGAGCTCAGTTTGGCAACGATCTCCCGTTCCACCACCTTGGCCACGATGGCCCTGACGGCGGAGGTGCCAAGGATTTCCTTGGTCTGGCCTTCGAACTGCGGCTCGGCAAGTCGGACGGTCAGGACTGCCGTCAGGCCGGCAAAAATGTCGTCCTTTTCAATCTTGTCGTTGCCGGCCTTGAGCTTGCGGGCATTGGTTTCCACGGCTTTTCGGAAGGTCTTCACGAGCGCCTGCTCGAAGCCGGACTGGTGCGTTCCGCCCTTCGGCGTGGAGATGATGTTGACGAAGCTGCGGACGGTGCTGTCGTAGCCGATGCCCCACCGGAGGGCGACATCCACCTCACAGTCCCGTTCCACTTCTGCAAGCTGGCTGTGGCCGCGCTCATCGAGGACGGGGACGGTTTCCTTGAACTTGCCAGAACCGTGCAGCCGCCAGACGTCTGTCACGGGCGGGTCTGCGGCCAGGAAGTCGACGAACTCGGAGATGCCGCCGTCGTGGTGGAACACTTCCTCGTGCGGGCCGGCCTCGCCCGGGGTTCCGGGGACCCGGCGTTCATCACGGACGGTCAGCTTCAGGCCCGGCACCAGGAACGACGTCTGCCGTGCGCGGGCTGCCAGTTCGTCGTAGGAAAACTTGGCGTCGGGCGTGAAGATCTGGCGGTCCGCCCAGTAGCGGATGCGGGTGCCCGTGACGCCGCGCTTGGCCTTGCCGGCGATGTCGAGCACCGAGTCGTCAACGAACGGGGTGAACGCAGCGGCAGGATCGATCTTGCTGCCAACATCCTTGAACCGGCCGGGCTCGCCCCTGCGGAAGGACATCCGGTAGGTCTTCCCGCCCCGGTCAACTTCCACGTCCAGCCGGGATGACAGCGCGTTGACCACCGAGGCGCCCACGCCGTGCAGGCCGCCGGAGGCCGTGTAGGAGCCGCCGCCGAACTTGCCGCCGGCGTGCAGCTTGGTAAAGACCACTTCGACGCCGGTGAGTCCCGTCTTGGGTTCCTTGTCGATGGGGATGCCGCGGCCGTCGTCGTGGATTTCCACGGAGTTGTCCGCATGCAGGATGATGCGGATGTCGTGGCCAAAGCCGGCCAGGGCCTCATCCACGGAGTTGTCGATGATTTCCCAGAGGCAGTGCATCAGGCCGCGCGAGTCGGTTGAGCCGATATACATGCCCGGGCGCTTGCGGACGGCCTCCAGGCCTTCCAGGACTGACAGATGCCGGGCGGTGTACTCAGAGCTTGGTGCCACTGGTGATGAACTCCTTCAGGGACGGAACAGCAGGCGCATAAGCGCTCCCTCTAGGGTAGTCGGCCCCGGCCCGGAGCTGCGGTTGCCACTCTTTGCGGCCCGTGTGGACCGCACCACTCAGCCGCCGTGAACCAGGCAGGGGCCAATCTTGACCGAAGCTTGCGGATACGCGGTCAGCGAACTTGGTCCATCCTTGCGATGGTTTGGATACGAATACTGGTTATATAGACATACAGATCTACTAAGGAGGCCGATTATGACAACAGCAGTGGCAGACCGCACACTCAACGCACTCGACCGGTGCGACCGTTGCGGAGCTCAAGCGTATGTCCGGGTTGTACTCGAGTCCTCCGGCGGTGAGCTGCTGTTCTGCGGCCACCATGCCCGTGCCGTCGAAGCGACGCTCAAGCCCCTGAGCTCGGACTGGCACGATGAGACGGGCAAGCTTCACCAGAAGGAAGCCGTGGAAATCGACTAGGGACAGCACAACGTCCAAAGGGTGGGACCCCTCCGATCGGAGGGGTCCCACCCTTTTGCTTTAACGTTGCTTTGCTGCGATGCCGGCTCGGCCCGATCGGGGCCGGTTCTGCTGAACGGCGCCGATTCAGCCGAACGACGCCGGGAACGGCAGCGGGCCGGCCCGGACCCCTGCTGGAGGAATCCGGACCGGCCCGCTGAGCTGCCTTGCTGCCGGAGCCCGGCGTCGCGTGATGCCTAGTCGAGGTAGTCGCGCAGCACCTGGGAGCGTGACGGGTGGCGCAGCTTGGACATGGTCTTCGATTCGATCTGGCGGATCCGCTCGCGCGTGACTCCGTAGACCTTGCCGATTTCGTCTAAAGTCTTCGGCTGTCCGTCGGTCAGGCCGAAACGCATGGCCACGACGCCGGCTTCGCGCTCGGACAGGGTGTCCAGAACGGAGTGCAGCTGCTCCTGCAGCAGCGTGAAGCTCACGGCGTCGGCGGGAACCACGGCTTCGGAGTCCTCGATGAGGTCACCGAACTCGGAGTCGCCGTCTTCACCCAGCGGGGTGTGGAGGGAGATGGGTTCGCGGCCGTACTTCTGGACCTCGACAACCTTTTCAGGAGTCATGTCGAGTTCCAGTGCCAGTTCCTCGGGCGTGGGTTCGCGGCCCAGGTCCTGCAGCATCTGGCGCTGGACGCGGGCCAGCTTGTTGATGACTTCCACCATGTGCACCGGGATACGGATGGTACGGGCCTGGTCGGCCATGGCACGGGTGATGGCCTGGCGGATCCACCACGTGGCGTACGTGGAGAACTTGAAGCCCTTGGTGTAGTCGAACTTCTCCACGGCCCGGATCAGGCCCAGGTTGCCTTCCTGGATCAGGTCCAGGAAGAGCATGCCGCGGCCGGTGTAGCGCTTGGCCAGTGAGACCACCAGGCGGAGGTTGGCCTCCAGCAGGTGGTTCTTGGCGCGCTTGCCGTCGTGGATGATGAATTCGAGTTCGCGCTTGTACTTCGGCTCCATGGAACCGTCGTCGGCGGCGATCTTCTCCTCGGCGAACAGGCCGGCTTCAATCCGCAGTGCAAGGTCCACTTCCTGCTCAGCGTTGAGCAGTGCCACCTTGCCGATCTGCTTCAGGTAGTCCTTGACGGGGTCGGCCGTGGCGCCGGCCGACATGACCTGCTGGACGGGAGCGTCGTCGTCGTCGGCATCAGAGTAGACAAAGCCCTTGCCGCTGCCGACGGCACCCTTGGCAGTGGTGGCTTCGCTCTCTTCAGCAGCTTCGGCGCCTTCCAGGAGGCTCTCGTCGAGTTCCTCCTCGGCGTCCTCAGCCTCGTCAGCGTCGTCGGCAGAAGCCTTGTTGGCAGCCTCCGCGGCCGCCTTGGCGCCGGGCTTGGGCCCGCGCTTCTTGGGCTCGGGCTTGCCGTCCGCACCGGAGGAAGCCTTGTTGGCTGCCCGCGTAGCGGCCCGCTTGGCGTTGGTCGCAGCCTGCTTCTCCTCGGCGGACACATTGTCCTGGGCGGCGGGGTCCTTCTTCGTGGAAGACGGGGTCACAGAAAACCTTTCTTGCGGTGGTCTGTGGAATCGCCATACGGGCAACACCACTATGACCCTGTCAAGTCCGTGATGGAAATCAAGCGCCACCACGGCCGGCAGAGTCTAATAGGACAACTACCGGAGCGGCCGTATTGTTCCCCGAAGGGCAATACTGCTGGTGCTCGATACACGGACCCAACCGGGTCTCGGCATCCATTGTCTCATGTTTCGCCGTATCGGGCCTCCCCCGGCTCCCAGGGGCTGCTTCCGGACGTGCCGCCTCTATCCGCGGCCTTCACTCACGCCGCGGCTCCGGGACCGAACTTCTGCCAGGCGGATTCCTTCCTGGCCGCCCAACCGCAAATGGATCCACGGCCCACCAGCTCCAGGATCAGTTCCGCAAGCCGGTACCCGGGCTCGGCGCTCAGTGCGTCACTCAGGTGCCGGGCGGCATAGGAACCGCGGCCGCGGCACCATGAGATCCAGCCGCGGCCGGTCAGCGCCGCTGCGGCCGCCTGGCCGCCCAACGCGGCCAGCTCCGCCAGGATGCGGTCCAACCCGTCCATGCCTGCCCAGTCCGGGACTTCGGGCGCCATGCCCATCAGGACCGCCCCGTAGTTCGGCACTTCCCGGTCGACGGACGCCGGCGCTGTACGGTGCGCCGCGTGAAGCCGTGCAATCCCCCAGCACTCCCCTGCTGGACGTGGCCCATCCGCGCCGCCGGGCATGCCGGCGTCCTCGCCCGGTACCCACAGGGGGCTGATCGCCTCCAGCTGAAGGGCGTCGTCGAAGAGGCAGAGGCCTTCCACGCCGGCCTCGGCCGCGTTCCTCCCTGCTGCGCTCATCACCATCACAGCGTCCCGCCAATGCGGGACCAGGAGGGAGGCGGACAGGAAGCCGTCGCGGTCCACTTCCGGTACCCAGGGCAGCCCGGCAGGCCGGGCGAGCAGGTCCTCCCACACATCCAGGACCAGCCGGAACTGTGCCAGGCTGCGGCGCCGCGGCGACAGCCCGCATACCCACTCTTCCTCGGCCTCCATGGCGGCGGCCCGGTGCATGGCGGGAACGGGCCGGGCAGCAGCCTCCTGCCGTTCGGGCGCCGGTCCCACACTGCTTCCGCGGTACACCATTTCCGCGTTGAGTGCGCTGTCGCGGATTTCCTGGACGGGGCGTCCGGGAGCGGGGCAGCACTCGGCGTCCAGGCAGTACGCGTCCCGCCAGTAGTCCGCGCCGACGTACCATGCGTCCCGGACCGGCATGCCGGCCTGATCCAGGACGGGCGCAAGCCCGGCCAACAGCGGGCCATAAGTGTCTGCGGCCAGGTGAATGTCGCTGGTGAAGACGGCCAGCAGCGTGCCGTCAGCACTCGTGTCAGCATCAAGGTAGCCGCGTACCGCCCGCAGATAGTGCTCCGGCGCGGCATCCCCTTCAGGTGCCGGCAGGTCGAGCCGAAGCGTGGCACCAAGCTGCCTGCCGTGCATGGTCATGGCCACGAGGCTGTCGGAAGGCCAGTAGCCCAGCGAATGCGGAATGAAACCGAGGATGTCCGCGGGTCCGGTGACGGTGAGGCGATCGGGAGCTGTCATGGCTCCACGATCCGCCGGGCGTCCGTCGCCGGAAAGGTGCGGGCCTGGCTAAGTGGACAAGTCCATCCCGGCGTCGTCCGCAGGCGGCGGCGTCCACCAACAAACATCCGGAAATCCACCGAACAGTGACGGCGGATACCGGTTGTGGAGGACTGGTCAGTCGCCCGAGGGAGTGTTCTGGTTGCGCCGCGCCAGGTTCTCGCGGCGCTGCCTGGCAAGGGCAGTCCGCAGCGGCGGAACCACCACGCCCTGCTCAGCCATCCGGCGCCGGACCTTCCGCCGGCACCCGATCACTGCGGCCGCCCCGAACCCGAGGAGGAGGAACTGGAGGCTAAGGGCGATGCGGAAGGGATCGAGCCCGTAGAGGACGCCGTTGGAGAATCCACTGGCGTACAGGAGGTCCAGCACGAGGCCGATCAGGAAGATGGCCGTCAGCGCGGCGATAAAGCCGCCAACGTTCACGATTCCAGTGGCGGTGCCGATGCGGTGGGCGGGGTTGAAGGTCCGGGCAAAGTCGAAGCCGATCATGGACCCGGGGCCGCCGATGGCCAGGGCCACCACCAGGATGGCCAGCAGCCAGAGCGGGGCACGGCCGGGGATGAGCAGGACCGCGGCCCAGGCGGCCGCCGTCACCGCGGCGATGAGCAGGACCATCGTGGAGCGCCGCAGCGGGTGCCGGGAGACGAAACGGCCAATGAACGGACCCACCGCCATCGCCGCAGCCACGTACAGCGCCATGAGGGACGCAACAGTGCCGGCGTCCAGGCCCTGTCCGGAAATCAGGAAAGGGTAGCCCCACGTCATGGCGAACACGGTTCCGCTGAACTGGATGGTGAAGTGGCTCCACATTCCCAGCCGGGTGCCGGGCTGGCGCCACGCGCGGGCTAAGGACACGCCCGTCGCCTTCAGCCCCTGCTGCGATGAGGGCCGTTCTACGCCGGGCGGAACGTCCTGCAGCAGGACCACCACCAGCACCACGGCCACACCGGACATGCCGGCGAGCATCAGGAACGCGGGCGTCCAGCCGGACGAGTGCAGGACGAAGGCGAAGGGGATCACGCTGATGAGCTGGCCCAGCTGGCCGGACATGCCGGTCAGCTGGGTGACGAGGGGAACCCTGGCGGGCGCGAACCACAGCGGGATCAGCCGGATCACGGAAATAAAGGTCATCGCATCACCGGCGCCCACCAGGACGCGGCCCAGGACACCGCCGGGAATGCTGTCGGCAAAGGCCAGCTGAAGCTGGCCCAGGCCCATCAGGACGGCGCCACCGGCGATCATGGCCCGTGAACCGAACCTGTCCACCAGGAGCCCCACGGGGATCTGCAGGGCCGCGTAGACCAGCAACTGCAGGACAGTGAAGAACGAGATTGCCGATGCGCTGGCATGGAACCGCTCGGTGGCCTCGAGCCCCACCACGCCGAAGGACGTGCGCTGGGACACGGCCACCAGGTACCCGAAAACACCGACGGTCCAAATCAGCCAGGCGCGGGGTGCAGTCACGTCTTCATTATGCCCGCATGCCGCAGGCCCCACCGCAGCACGCGCCGCCGGCTACTGCCCTGGGTTCTCCCGTGCGAGGTAGGCCTCGACGGCGGCACCCAGCACATCGGCGTCGGGAAGCTCGTCATTCTCGTCGGCGAGCAGGGACCGGCGGACGATGCCGTCGGACTTTTCGTCGTAACGGGTTTCCAACCGGGAGACCACCTGCTGGACCTCGTCCGAGGCCTCGATCTGCTCGGCGATCTGGCGGCTCACGTCGCGGCCCGATTCGCGCAGCCGGTCCGTGGGCAGCATGAGGGACGTGGCAGCACCCAGGTACTCCAGGCCCGCAACCGCGGCGGTGGGGTATTCGGCTTCAGCCAAATAGTGCGGCACGTGGATGACGTAGCCGGCAACGTTGCGGTTCGCCTCGACGAGGCGCAGCTCCAGGATGTGGCCGACGGCGGCGGGAACCTCCACAGTTGGCTTCCACACGGAGATGCCCTCGATGAGCTCGGGCCGGTTTCCGTGCACTGTCACACCTACCGGACGGGTGTGCGGCACCGGCATGGGAATCGAATGGATCCACGTGACGAGGTTGACGTCCAGTTTCTCCACGATGCCCACCACGGCACGGGCGAAGCGCTCCCACTGAAGGTCGGGCTCGAACCCCGCCAGCAGCAGGAACGGCTTCCCCAGCCCGTCAACCAGCCGGTACAGCGCCAGCCGCGGCTCCTGGTAGTCCTGGATATGGTCTTCGACAAAGCTCACGTGGGGCCTGCGGGACCGGTAGTCAATCAGCTGGTCGGCGTCGAAGACGGCGACGGGCTGGGCATCAAGGGAGTCCAGCAGTTCGGCATTGATCTGCTTCACCACGTGGCCCGCGTCCGCGAAGCCGGTAAACCCCATCACCAGGTTCAGGCCGCGAAGCTCAGGGCTGTGGAACAGCTCAATGTTGCTCGCATAGAGAGCGTCGGGGTCCAGCAGGGAGCCGGAGATCCTTTCAAGCACGCCATGGTCCTTTCACTGGTTGGGGTGGTCAATAGGCATAACGCAGAGTTGGGACGCGGCATTCCGCCCCACCGTGTGGTGCACATCTCAGGAAATTCTCCCGGCGCACCGGCGAAGGGCTACGATCGGAACTGGCCTGCCAGCCGGGCCTGCTTTTCGCCCGGGCCGCGTCCGGAACGGCCGCCTCCGGGCCACCATGGCGGGAGCCGAACATGCATCCCCGCCCGATCTTTTCGAGAATTGAGGACTCATCCCTGTGGTCAAGAATACTGAAATCAACCTTAGTACCGTCTCCCGGGACCTGAAGAAGAGCCCCAGCGACGCCGTGGTCATCGGGGTGGGGCAGGGAACCGACGGGCCGGTCCTTCTGGACAACCCATTGACGGCAAAATCGGCTGAAGCCCTCACCGACTCCCTCAAGGCACTGGGCATCACCGGCGCAGCAGACCAGGTGGTCCGGCTGCCCGGCCTGCCGGAAACCGGTGCGGGCATCCTGGTGCTGGCGGGCGTGGGCAAGGTACAGGCAGGAAAGCCGCTCGCCGCAGAATCGCTCCGCCGCGCCGCCGGTTCCGCGGTCCGGCAACTGGCCGGGCTGGCAACGGTGGCGCTGGCGTTCCCGACGGCGTCAGTCGCCGACGTCGAGGCCGTCGCCGAGGGTGCGGCGCTGGGTGCGTACTCCTTCACCGAGTTCCGGTCCGCCAAGGACGGGCTCAAGGACCCGGTTGCCAACGCACTGATTTTCACCGATGTGGTGGAGCAGAAGGAACTCGGCACCGCACTGAAGCGCGCGGGCCTGGTAGCCAAGGCTGTCAACGCCACGCGTTCGCTGGTCAACACCCCGCCCAGCCACCTGTACCCGGAGTCGTTCGCCGAAGCAGCGAAGGACCTGGCCAAGGGCCTGCCCGTCAAGGTGACGGTCTGGGACGAGAAGCGCCTGGAAAAGGAAGGCTTCGGCGGCATCATGGGCGTCGGTAAGGGCTCCACGCGCCAGCCGCGCCTGGTCAAGGTGGAGTACTCCCCTGCCAAGGCTGCGTCCAGCATCGCGCTCGTGGGCAAGGGCATCACGTTCGACACCGGCGGCATCTCCATCAAGCCGGCCCTCGGCATGGGCGATATGAAGAGCGACATGGCCGGCGCCGCCGTCGTCCTTAACACTGTCCTGGCCATCGCCGGACTGGGCCTGCCGGTCAAGGCCACCGCGTGGCTCTGCATCGCCGAGAACATGCCGTCGGGTGCAGCGTCCCGTCCCGCCGACGTCCTGACGATGTTCGGCGGCAAGACCGTGGAAGTCCTCAACACGGACGCCGAAGGCCGCCTGGTCATGGCCGACGGAATCGTGGCAGCCAGCCGCGAATACCCGGACGCCATCATTGACGTCGCAACCCTCACGGGTGCGCAACTCATCGCCCTGGGCAACCGGACCGCAGGCGTCATGGGCTCGGACACCATCACCGGAGCCCTCAAGTCGGCTGCGGACCGCGCCGGCGAACTCGTATGGCCCATGCCTCTCCCCGAGGAACTGCGCCCCACCCTGGATTCCCAGGTGGCGGACCTGGCCAACATCGGCGAACGCCATGGCGGCATGATGACCGCTGCCGTGTTCCTGCGCGAATTCGTGGGCCAGGACAAGCAGGGCGAACAGATCCCCTGGGCGCACATCGACATCGCCGGCCCGTCCTTCAACAACGGCAGCCCGTACGGCTACACGCACAAGCAGGGCACCGGCTGCACGGTCCGTACCCTCGTCGCCTACGTCGAGGACATCCTGGCCGCAGCCTGACTCCGCGGAGCGGCAACGGTGCACGCGGCCCTGCGGTACGGGTGATCCCTGTGCCACAGGGCCGCGTGACACTGGACACAAGCGCTCCACAAACGCTGCGCCAAGGTGGAGCATGGATGGGTGGTTCGCTAAGGTGAACCACGGTAGTCACAAATGCAAGAGAACTGACCTGCTGACATAATCACGGCAGTGCAATTCCAAGACCAGATGATGCGCGCAGAACGCGTCATCGTTCACGCGAGGGAGCGTTTAAGTGGCCGATCAGGCAACTGCGCAAGAATTCGACATCCTGGTACTCGGCGGCGGCAGCGGCGGCTACGCCGCGGCGCTCCGGGCAGTACAGCTCGGCCTCACCGTCGGCCTCGTGGAGAAAGCCAAGCTGGGCGGCACCTGCCTCCACAACGGCTGCATCCCCACCAAGGCCCTGCTCCACTCCGCGGAACTGGCCGACCACGCCCGCGACTCCGCCAAGTACGGCGTGAACGTCACCCTTGACAGCATCGACATGACCGCCGTCAACGCGTACAAGGACGGCATCATTGCCGGCAAGTACAAGGGCCTCCAGGGCCTCATCAAGTCCAAGGGCATCACCGTCATCGAAGGTGAAGGCAAGCTCCAGGGCACCGACACCGTCGTGGTCAACGGCACCGCCTACAAGGGCAAGAACATCATCCTGGCCACGGGTTCCTACTCCCGCACCCTGCCCGGCCTGGAAATCGGCGGCAAGGTCATCACCTCCGACCAGGCCCTCACCATGGACTCCATCCCCAAGAGCGCCATCATCCTGGGCGGCGGCGTCATCGGCGTCGAGTTCGCCTCGGTCTGGAAGTCCTTCGGCGTGGACGTCACCATCGTGGAGGGTCTGCCTTCCCTGGTCCCCAACGAGGACGCCACCATCATCAAGAACTTTGAGCGCGCTTTCAAGAAGCGCGGCATCAAGTTCTCCACCGGCGTGTTCTTCCAGGGCGTCGAGCAGAACGCCGACGGCGTCAAGGTCACCCTGGTGGACGGCAAGACGTTCGAAGCCGACCTCCTCCTGGTTGCCGTGGGCCGCGGACCGGTTACCGCCAACCTTGGCTACGAGGACGCAGGCATCACCATCGACCGCGGCTTCGTCATCACCAACGAGCGCCTGCACACCGGCGTCGGCAACATCTACGCCGTGGGCGACATCGTCCCCGGTGTACAGCTGGCCCACCGCGGCTACCAGCAGGGCATCTTCGTAGCCGAGGAAATCGCGGGCCTGAAGCCCGTGATCGTTGAGGACATCAACATCCCCAAGGTCACCTACTCGGAGCCCGAGATCGCTACGGTTGGCTACACCGAGAAGGCTGCCAAGGAAAAGTTCGGCGACGACCAGGTCCAGACCCAGGAATACAACCTGGCCGGCAACGGCAAGAGCTCCATCCTGGGCACCTCCGGCCTGGTGAAGCTGGTCCGCCAGAAGGACGGCCCCGTGGTGGGCGTCCACATGATCGGTGCCCGCATGGGCGAGCAGGTGGGCGAAGCCCAGCTGATCGTGAACTGGGAAGCGTACCCGGAGGATGTGGCCCAGCTGCTGCACGCACACCCCACGCAGAACGAATCCCTCGGCGAGGCCCACCTGGCTCTGGCCGGCAAGCCTCTTCACGGCTGATTCCCCACAGCATTACCGAGCCCGGTGCACCCGGTCCCGCAGACCGGGTGCACTAGGCTTCCAACAAGGCAGCAATCATTCGCACTAAAGATCAATAAGGAGAACGGGGACGACATGTCTGAATCCGTTAACTTGCCCGCCCTCGGTGAGAGTGTCACCGAAGGAACCGTCACCCGCTGGCTGAAGCAGGTAGGTGACCGGGTAGAGGTGGACGAGCCGCTGCTCGAGGTCTCCACCGACAAAGTCGACACCGAAATCCCCTCTCCTGTCGCTGGCGTGATTGAGGAAATCCTGGTCGCCGAAGACGAGACCGCAGAGGTCGGCGCACCGCTGGTCCGCATCGGTGATGGCTCCGGCGGCGGTTCCGCACCCGCAGAAGAAGCCCCCGCCGCTGCACCGGCAGAAGAAGCCGCCGCGGCTGAACCCGCCCAGGAAGCTCCCGCCGCACCCGCAGAGGAAGCACCGGCCGCTCCCGCCGCCGAAGCGCCTGCTGCCGGTGGTGGCGAAAGCCACGACGTCACCCTCCCTGCCCTGGGCGAGAGCGTGACCGAAGGCACCGTCACCCGCTGGCTGAAGGCCGTGGGCGACACCGTTGAGGTGGACGAGCCGCTGCTCGAGGTCTCCACGGACAAGGTCGACACCGAGATCCCGTCCCCCGTTGCGGGCACCCTGCAGGAAATCCGCGTGAACGAGGACGAGACCGCAGAGGTCGGTTCCGTCCTTGCCGTCATCGGTTCGGGCGCTGCAGCAGCACCGGCGGCCGCCCCGGCTGCTCCGGCCGCTCCCGCCCAGGAAGCACCCAAGCAGGAAGCACCCAAGCAAGAGGCACCGAAGCAGGAGGCCCCGAAGGCCGCTCCGGCTCCGGCAGCCGCGCCCGCTCCGGCATCCGCACCTGCTCCGCAGGCCGCCCCGGCAGCAGCCGAGGCTCCGGCGGCAGGCGGCGAGTCCGGCTACGTCACTCCCCTGGTCCGCAAGCTGGCCAACCAGCACGGCGTGGACATCTCCGCACTGTCCGGCACCGGCGTCGGCGGCCGCATCCGCAAGCAGGATGTCATCGCCGCCGCCGAGGCTAAGGCCGCTCCGGCCGCAGCTCCCGCTGCAGCACCCGCTGCGTCCGCACCCGCAGCCGGCAACGGCCAGGTTTCCTCGCTCCGCGGTACCACCCAGAAGGCTCCGCGCATCCGCCAGGTCATTGCCCGCCGCATGCGCGAATCCCTCGAGGTCTCCACGCAGCTGACGCAGGTCCACGAAGTGGACATGACCAAGGTTGCCAAGCTCCGCCTCAAGGCCAAGAACTCGTTCCAGGCCCAGAACGGCACCAAGCTGACCTTCCTGCCGTTCATTGCCAAGGCCGTGGCCGAGGCCCTCAAGCAGCACCCCAAGCTCAACGCTGCGTACGACGAGGACAAGCAGGAAATCACTTACCACAACGCCGAACACCTGGCGATCGCCGTCGACACCGACAAGGGCCTCCTGGTTCCGGTCATTTCCGACGCCGGCAACCTGAACCTGGCCGGCCTTGCCGGCAAGATCGCCGATGTGGCTGGCCGTACGCGCGCCGGCAAGATCGGCCCGGACGAACTGTCCGGCGGCACGTTCAGCATCACCAACATCGGTTCGGTGGGCGCCCTGTTCGACACCCCGATCATCAACCAGCCGCAGGTTGGCATCCTGGGCACCGGTGCCATCGTCAAGCGCCCCGTAGTGGTCGCTGACGAAAACGGTGACGACTCGATCGCCATCCGCTCCATGATGTACCTGTCGCTGACGTACGACCACCGGCTGGTGGACGGCGCTGACGCCGGCCGGTTCCTCCAGACCCTGAAGGCACGCCTCGAAGAGGGCGCCTTCGAAGCGGACCTGGGCCTCTAACCCCAGGACGCAGTCCGCGGCGGCTGTCCGGCATCCGGTGGTGATCCACTGGACGTCCGGCCGGCCGCTGCGGCATTTAAACGACTTTGCGCCAGGGACGCGCTGCGGAGGGCACGCACGCGACGGTTACTACAGAGCGTAGAAGAATCTGGATAGACTGATGCCATGAACATCGTTTACAACGTCATGGTCTTCCTGCACATCGTCGGCGCCGCCATGATCGTCGGCATCTGGATCGGGCAGATGAAGAAGCCCACCGTCCACCCGCGCCAGTTCGATGGTGCTGCCCTGCAGCTCCTCACCGGTGTGGCGATGATGGGCCTGATCCCCGCCCTGGACATGGACGCCAACTACGCCAAGCTGGGCATCAAACTCGTCATTGCACTGGTGGTTGCCGTCCTGGCCTTCATCGGCAGCCGCAAATTCAAGAAGGGCGAACCGGTCTCCATCGGCCTCGCCCACAGCGTGGGCGGCCTGGCACTGCTGAACGTCGCCATCGCGACGCTCTGGCGGTAGCTGCCCCACCCCTCCGCGTGCCTCTGACGACGGCGGCGCTTCCCCTGTGCGGGAGCGCCGCCGTCGTGCGTTGTCAGGGCCGGTCACAATCCTCTCTCAGCGGACAACCTGTGCACCGGTGCTGCCAAATCCCTAGGATGGGGAACGGCGGGCTGCGGCGGATGCCGGCGCCCGGATCGAATCAACGTTGAGGAGTGACATGGCTACAACACGCAACGCGCACACGGTATGGACGGGCAGCCTGACCGAGGGTTCCGGCAACACCACCCTGGACAGCTCAGGCCTGGGCACGTTCGATGTCACCTGGAAGGCCCGCACCGAAGCGGCCGAGGGCAAGACCAGCCCCGAGGAACTCATCGCAGCGGCACACTCGGCGTGTTTCTCGATGGCCTTCAGCCACGAACTCAGCCAGGCCGGTTTCACCCCGGAGGAAGTCAACACCAAGGCGGAGGTGGGCTTCCAGCCGGGCACCGGCATCACCGGCAGCCACCTGACCCTTAATGCCCGCATTCCCGGCATTTCCGAGGAAGACTTCCAGCGCATCGCCGAGGCAGCCAAGAAGGGCTGCCCTGTTTCGCAGGCGCTGGCCGGCATTGAGATCAGCCTGGACGCCACGCTCGCTTCCTGACCCAACAAACGCCAAAGGCCCTGTTCCTGCCGGTTCGTCCGGCAGGAACAGGGCCTTTTTGCGTGTCCGTCTGCAGGCGGCAGCCCGCCTGGCTAAGCCTTGGCCTGGCTGCGCGCCGGGAGCGGCGCGGGACGCAGCCGGCGGTAGCCCTCACGGAGCGGAGGACGGTCGGTAGGCAGTTCCTGGACCATTTCCTTGAGCGCGCCGATGCCGTATTCCAGCTGCGGATCGCGCCCGGCGGCGTAGGCATGCGGCGGGAAGGTCACTTCGATGTCCGGGTCCACGCCGTAGTTCTCCACGCCCCAGCCCACGCCGCCGCCGAACCAGGTGGCGTAGCGCGGCTGGGTCACTCCCGTTCCGTCGGCCAGGGCGAAGCGGTTGTCAATGCCCACCACGCCGCCCCAGGTGCGCGTTCCGATGACCGGGCCGATTCCCCGCAGCTTGGACACCTGGGTGATGATGTCGCCGTCGGAGCCGGCGAATTCGTCCGCGAGGATAATCACCGGTCCCCTCGGTGCGTGGTGGGGGTAGGTGCGCGGCTTTTCCCCGCGCGGCATGCTCCAGCCGGTCACCTTGCGGCCAATCAGTTCGGCCACCAGCTGCGACGTGTGTCCGCCGCGGTTGCGCCGCACATCCACGATCAGCCCGTCCAGCGCGGTCTCGGTATCGAGGTCCCGGTGCAACTGGGCCCAGCCGTTGGCCATCATGTCCGGGATGTGCAGGTAGCCGAAGGCACCGCCTGAGGCTTCCCGGACGGTGCGGCGGTTCGACGCCACCCATTCCTGGTAGCGCAGCCGCTCCTCATCCTTGACGGGCACGACGGCGACGCGGCGCTGGGTGCCGGCGGCATCGCCGTGCCCGGCACCGTTCAGCAGGGTCAGCTCGACGGCGCGGCCCGCCGCCCCGACCAGCTGCATGGCGGGCGTGACCGATTCAGCCAGCGGCACGCCGTCGATGGCCAGCAGGATGTCGCCGGCTTTCGCGTCGACCCCGGGCCGGTTCAATGGCGAGGTGGCCAGCGGATCCGAGGACTCGCCGGCGAGGATCCGGGTGATTTCCCAGCCCGACGCCGTGTGGGCCAGATCGGCGCCCAGCCGGCCCTGCCCGTGGCTCCCGTTCTCCGTCACGGCTGCGGGGCGTACATAGGCATGCGAGGTGCCCAGTTCGCCGTGCAGCTCCCAGAGCAGGTCAACGAGGTCGTCGTGCGAGCCCAGCCGGTCCACCAGGGGACGGTACCGGTTGCGCATCGAGTCCCAATCCTGGCCGGCCATGTCTTCGGCCCAGAAGAAGTCCCGCTGCAGGCGCCAGGCCTCATCGAAGGCCTGCCCCCAGACGCTGACGGGGTCCATCATCACGCGAATGCGGCCCAGGTCCACCTTGACCAGCTTGCCGGATTCCTCGTCCGCCTTGGCGTCGGACGGAACCACTGTGACCTGCTTGTCAGCAAGGACCACGGCCTTGGTCCGGTCGCCGGAGAGCCGGTAGCTGTCCAGGGACTCCACGAGGGTCTCCTGCTTGCGCCGGCCGAGGTCGTACCGCACCAGGCTGGGACGGGTGTCCTTGTCCTCCTGGCTTGCCTTGCCGTCGCCGGTGACGCCGGAGAGGGCAGCATCAAGCCACAGGAGCGCGCCCTTGGTTGCCGAGAGTCGGGTGTAGTTGCCCTGCGGAACCGGAACGCCGATGACCCGGTGGGCCAGGCCTTCGGGATCCACGCGGACCGCCGGCGGCCCGTCCTGTGCGTCGGCGTCGGCGGCGGCGGCGGCGGCGTCTCCACCAGCTGCCCCGGGTGCCACGTCCGGTCCGAACGGCGACGGCGTACCGGCGGCCAGGGCAACGAGGTACGGCTTGATGGGGCTCGGGAAGGACAGGTCGAAGGAGTGGCCGTCGTAGACCGGGTCGAAGCTGCGGTTGGAGAGGAAGGCCAGGTACTTCCCGTCTGGGGTGAACGCCGGAGACCTGTCGCAGAACCGTCCGTCGGTGACCTCCACGGGGTCGGAGCCCGGGTCCGCGATGTTGGCGGCCCGCAGCCGGCTGCGCGATCCGAAGGAGGTGACGGGCTCGGACCAGACCAGCCAGGCGGAGTCGCCGGACCAGGCGAGGTCGGAAATGGTTCCCTCCCCGATGCTGGCCACCCGGGTCAGTTCGCCCGAGGCGGCGTCGGCGACGTACACGTCGCCGAACGACGTGCCCAGGGCGAGCCACCGTCCGTCAGGGCTCGCCTCGAGGGCGCTGGCCCGCGACGGCGTCGGGACGGCAATCTGCGCGGCAGCGGGAGCCACGGCAGGTGCGGAAGGTTCGCCGGTGCCCTCCCCAGGGGCCCCATCCGGCTGCTGTTCGTCGCTGCCACCGGCGCGGGAGCTGGCCAGGACAACAGGGGAAGGCTGCGCAGATCCGGCCAGCACAGCCGCGCCGGCAGCCGGCACGGGCTGGGGCAAGGCCATGGCATCCGCCCGCCCGGAGGCTGAACCGGTGTCTGCTTCCACGGGATTGGCTGCCTCCGCTGTGTCGCCGGCGGGCGGCGTTGCCGGCATGGTTCCTGCGGCGACGGCCGGGTGGTCGATGGCTGCCACGATGTCCCTGATATGCAGGGCCTCGACGCCGCCGTGGTCAGCAATGTAGGCGATCCGGCCGTCGCCCAGCGGCCTTGGAAGGCGGCCGCGCACGCCGGGTGTGGCCTCGATGACGCGCGACGGTCCGTCCTTGTGGCGGAGCCAGTGGATGGTGCCGTGCGCCTCCACTGCGCTGGCTGAACCGGTGGCATCAGGCACTGCGGCGCCCAGGTGCTTTGACGTCTTCAGGAGTGCGGGGCGGCGGGACTGGGAGGCGGATCCGAGGGTGATATCAAGGCGGACAGCCTCGGACCCGAGGTCCGTCAGTACCCACAGTTCACCGGCGGATTCGAAGATAACCCGGGTGCCGTCCGTGGCGGCGTGGCGGACGTAGAAGTCCTCATGGTCGGTGTGCCGGCGCAGGTCCTTGCCGTTGGGAAGGACTGAATAGAGGTTGCCGTAGCCCTCGTGGTCGGAGAGGAAGGCCACCCGGCCATCCACCCACAGGGGGTCCGCAAGGTTTCCTTCCAGGTCCGGCAGCAGCCGTTCGAATTCGCCGTTTCCGTCAGTGTCGATCCACAGCTTCCCTGCTGTGCCGCCGCGGTACCTCTTCCACCAGGCAGGTTCGCGGGACAGCACGCTGGCCACCACCACCGGGCGCTCATCGCCCACTTCCGGGCCGAAGGCCACCGACTCCACGGGGCCAAACGGCAGTTCCTCCGCCCAGCCGCCTTCGAGAGGCACGCTGTACGCGTGGGTGTGACGGCTTTCGGCCTGCCGGAACGCGCTGGTCACCACGACGGCGCCGCCGGCGGTGAAGCCCTTGACCCGGGTGGTGCTGTGGCCGAAGTAGGTCAGCTGCCGGTAACCGCCGCCGTCGACGTCCGCCGAGACCACTTCCGGCGCCGTTCCCTGGACCACCGTCCACACCAGCTTCTTGCCGTCCGGGGTGAAGCGCGGGTTGCGGGCGGGCAACTGGAGCGAGGAGACACGCCACGCGCGGCCCCCGTCCAGTGGCGCAATCCAGACGTCATCCTCGGCCACGAAGGTGACCAGATCGCCGTGCAGATGCGGAAAACGGAAGTAGCTCGAAGAGGTCATCGTTCGATCATAGTCATCCCTTACCCGGCGCCGCGGGACGTGCCGTGGGGCCGGGTCCGTGGTGTGATGGAGCATGCGCATCCTTATGTCCGGGGCCTCGGGAATGATCGGCACGTCCATGTCAGCCACCTTCAGGGAGGCCGGGCACGACGTCGTGTCCCTGGTGCGCCGTGAACCCAAGACGGCCGCCGAAGTCCGCTGGGATCCGGCCGCCGGGGAACTGGATCCCCGGGCACTCGAGGGCGTGGACGCCGTCGTCAATCTTTCGGGCGCCGGAATCGGCGACCGGCCGTGGACGCGCAAGCGCGTGGAGGACCTGTTCAGTTCGCGGCTCCGGCCCACAGAGACCCTTGTCCAGGCCATGCAGCAGGTGGACAGCCCGCCGCCCACCTTCATCAGTCAGTCCGGGTCCGGGTATTACGGGGACGCGGGATACACCGTGCTCCGCGAAAATGCCCCCGCGGGGTCCGGCACCCTGTCCCGCATCTGTGTGGAGTGGGAACAGGCCGCTGCCGCTGCCCCGCCAGGCGTACGGACTGTCACGCCGCGCACCGGCGTCGTCCTCAGCCGCTCCGGCGGCGCCTTGGGCAGGCTGCTCCCCCTCCTGCGTCTCGGCATCGGCGGACCGTTCGGGGACGGCCGCCAGTACTGGCCCTGGATATCCCTGCCGGATGTGTCAAAGGCTTTCCTGTTCCTGCTGGAATCCGACATCCGTGGCCCTGTTAACCTGTGCGCCCCCGAACAGGCTGACGTCAACAGCATCGTGGCCGCACTGGCCCATGCACTGCACCGGCCCGCTGTCCTGCGGGTCCCGGGCCCGGTGTTGCGCCTGTTGATGCGCGACCTGGCCGAAGAGCTGTTGCTGGCCAGCCAAAGGATGGAGCCTGCCGTGTTGTCGGCAGCCGGTTTCCGCTGGGAACATCCTGGTTTGGCGGAGGCGGCCGCCTGGGTTGCCGGCAACGACAAGGCCGCGGACCTGGCCTGACCTTGAACTGGTGAACAGGGCGCGGGCTGCAGCGGCGTGGTTTCAGGAGCCGGGGAGGATCTCGCTGATCCGCCATTTTCCCTCCTCTGTAACCAGGACCAGGCGCAGGGCCTGGCCGGGTGCAGCGGCACCTTTCGCGGCAACAGTTCCCGTGGTGTCCTTCTCTTCCCAGGCTGATGTGCCGGCGGTGGCCCGGACAACCGCGCGCGATTCCGTTGCACCCGGTTCGGTCCGGACGTCCGTGACCGTGCTGATGAAGCCCGAGAGTACCCTGCCCGAACCTGACAGCCTCTCCGCAGTGAGATGATCGGCGGCGGCCGCCGGCGACCCGGATGCGTTGACTTCCGCCAGCAGGCTTACCTGGCCGCTGCGGAAAGCATGGTCACGCAGGGCCGCAAGGCCACGCAGGGCATCCGCAGGCTGAGCTGAAGCGGCCAGTGCCCTGGCCTCGTCCAGCGCCGCGGCACCGCCGGCCTGAACCGCAGCAGAGTCTCCTGCCGGGGCGGAAGCTGCCTCTGCCGCATCCTTGCTGTCGCCGGCAGGATTGAGGGCACCCAGGGCCACCTGGGACACTGGGGTCAGCCACAGGACCATCGCCGCCGCGGCAGCCGCGCCCACGGCGAGGACGGTCCGGCGGAAGGGAACCCTGGGTGGGGCCGCGCTGCGGTGGGCTCCGTTCCGGCGCCCGCCTGCGTGCTTCCGGGAGCGCTCAGGGGCACCACTCTTGTCCTTCCGCAGTACTGGTTTGCCCGATGCTGCGGGTTCGCGTGTGGCAGCGGGGACTCCCGCCAGCCGCGGCGGCGTCGCCATCCGCCGTCGCAATGCCCCGAACCGTTCCCTCAACCCACCCGGCAAGGGTTGCGGCACGTGCCTGCGCGTCAGGAGTTCCGGAATGACGGTGGGATGGACGGCGGCGGAAAGGTCCACCGGTACAGGGGCGGCACTGCGGTAGACAGCGGTTGCCAGGGCGCCGGCGGTTGGACGGAGCCTGCGGTCTTCGTTGAGGCCTGCTTCCAGGGCTGCAGCGAGTTCAACAGGAACACCGGGAACCAGGAGCGGCAGCGGTGGCCGGTCCGCCGTGCGTGGCGGCGCAGCACCGGTGAGGCAGAACCAGCCGAGGGCCGCCGCCGCATAGACGTCCCTCTCGGGTTGCAGCCCTGCGCGGACCGCATCCACCGGTGCAGGATCCACGAAGCCGGGCGTCCCGTGGCCCGCTCCGCCGGCGGGGTCCCCCAGCATCCGGGCAATTCCCAGGTCCGAGAGCATCGGCTTGCCCTGGCCGGTGAACAGCACGTTGCCGGGCGAGACGTCCCCATGCGTGAATCCTTTCCCATGAAGATAGGACAGCACCTGGGCGATGGGGGTCAGCACGGTTACGGTCTCGCCGGCGCTGAGCCGGCCGCGGGCACCAAGGAGCTGGCCCAGGGAGCCGCCGGATGCATAATCCATGATGAGGGCAGTCGCAGCCTGTCCTTCCGCGTCACCGGTCGGCACGGGGTGCAGGCTGACGGCGTCGCGGGCCGTGACCAGGTGTTGGTGGTCCAGGACGGAGAGGATCCGGATTTCCCTTCGCACTGCGTCCTCGGACTCCACTCCGCGGCCGCGTGACTCGCCGGAGCCGGGGTGGAAGCACTTGACGGCGTATTTCCTGCCGGTGGCCTGCTCAGCGGCCAGCCAGACAGACGCGCTGCTTCCCAGGCCCAGGAGCCGGTCAACCGCATAGCCCGGAACGTCTGGAGCGTGCAAATCTTCCATGTCCCATGTCTAGCGGAATCCGCGGACGGTTGCAGAAGTTATCCACAGGCTGCGCGGGCTTCCAGTCACATTGTGGGCGCAGGTACGGCCGCTGGTGAGCTTAGACACTAAACCCTGTCCGCGGCCGTGCGGGGTCTAAGCTGGAAGGCATGACTCTTGAGTTTTCAGGGCTGGGTCTTGCCCCCGAGTTCGTTGATTACCAGCACGCCTGGGACGTTCAACGCGAACTTCACGGAAAAGTGGTGACCGGTGAGGCACCCAGTACCGTGCTCCTTCTGGAGCATGCAGCCGTTTACACCGCAGGCAAGCTGACCGAGGACCACGAACGGCCTTTCGACGGGACTCCCGTGGTGGCCGTGGACCGCGGCGGAAAGCTCACCTGGCATGGTCCAGGCCAGCTCGTCGCGTACCCCATCCTGAAACTCAAGAACCGCGCCGGGATCCGTGACTATGTGGAACGGCTCGAAGCCGTCATGATCGCCGTCATGGCCGATTACGGCATCCGCGCTGAACGCATTAAGGGCCGTGCCGGTGTCTGGGTCAAGGCCGACGCCAACGGGCCCGACCGCAAAATCGCCGCCATCGGCATCCGAGTCCTCAACGGAGTGACCATGCACGGCGTCGCCATTAACTGCAGCAACGACCTCGCCCCGTACGGCCAGATCATCGCCTGCGGCATCACCGACGCCGGCGTCACCACCATGTCCCGGGAAACCGGGAAGGACATCCGCCCCGGCGACATCGCCGACCGCTTCGTGGAAGAATTCCGCAAGCACGAAGAAGCACTCGTTTCAAGCCCCGAAGGAGCTCTACTGTGACATTGGCACCCGAAGGCCGGAAGTTGCTGCGGATCGAACAGCGCAACGCGGCCACCCCGGTGGAACGCAAACCGGAATGGATCAAGGCCAAAGTCCAAATGGGCCCCGAGTTCGTCCAACTCAAGAATCTGGTCAAAAAAGAAGGCCTCCACACCGTCTGCGAAGAAGCCGGCTGCCCCAACATCTTCGAATGCTGGGAAGACAAAGAAGCCACCTTCCTCATCGGCGGCTCCGAATGCACCCGCCGCTGCGACTTCTGCCAGATCGACACCGGCAA
>NZ_JBFTHJ010000013.1:0-114282 GCF_056394175.1 Pseudarthrobacter sp. 10T415
ACCCCGGCGCAGGTGGAGAACGCCGCGGAAATCGCGATGGAACACAACCTGGGCCTGACGTGTGATCCGATCGGCGGGCTGGTGCAGGTCCCGTGCATCGAGCGGAACGCGATCGCCGCGGCGAAGGCCATCAACGCGGCGAAGATGGCCCTCTGGGGCGACGGCACCCACCGCGTCTCCCTCGACGAAGTCATCATCACCATGCGCGAAACCGGCAAGGACATGTCCTCCAAATACAAGGAAACCGCCATGGGCGGCCTCGCCGTCAACGTCGTCGAATGCTGACAACCAGCCCGGTCCGTCATGGCCCGGGCCTGCGGCGGACGTTAGTTGTTGATGGCGGCCCACACGTTCAGTGTTGAGGCGTAGACCAGCCACGCCACGTAGGGCAGCAGCAACAACCCGGCAGTTCGGCTGATGGGGCCGAAATACAGGATGGTGACGACGACGGCGACGATCAGCGCCAGGATGATCACCAGGGCCAGCCACAGCGCCGGCGTTCCCAGCGTGGGGTAGAGCCCGAAAAACATCGGGGTCCAGGCGAGGTTCAGGACCAGTTGGACGGCGTAGGCAATCATGGCCGGACGCGTGCGCCCGGTGCGTTTGCGCCACACCAGCCAGGCGGCCATGGCCATGGCCGTGTACAACAGGGTCCACACGGGGCCGAAGACAAAGTTCGGCGGCGTCCAAGGGGCCTTCTCGGCAGTGGCATACCAGCCGTCGACGTTGCTGGTGGAAGCGAGTCCGCCAAGGCCCGCCACCAGGAAGGATGCCACCAGGAAACCCGCCAGTGCGCCCACCTGGACCGCCGGCCGGTACGGACGGAACTTTCGCTCCGACGGCAAGGTGGACTGTCCCGTGTTTGGCTCCATCTCATCACCCTTGCGAATGGCCGTGCGCGAGTCAAGGCAGGCGCGCGGAGGCGTCCCGGGCCTGCCGGACGGCCGCCTGGCAGACCCCCGGGCGGGTCCCCGGGGCACGGCCCGTGCCGCCCAAGGCTTTAGACTTGAGGCTGCATGTCCGCGCAGGAACGGCAACAGCAGCACCGAGAACAGCACCGAGCATCAACCCCGATTGGACACGGCCCCCTTGCCAGAATTCACCGCACGTTTTGCCACAGCCGAGGAAATTGAAAACTGGGACAAGCACGTCACGGCCAACCCCAACGGCGGCAACATGCTGCAGTCGGCGGCCTACGCGTCCGTGAAGAACGGCAGCGGCTGGAAGGTCCGCTTCCTGGTGCTGGAAGGCGTCGAGACCGCCAGCTACAACCTGGTCCTGGAGAAGGCCGTCCCGCTGCTGGGACGGCTCTGGTATCTCATCAAGGGCCCGGACCTCGCCGACGCCGGCCACCTCAAAGCGGCGTTGGAGTCCTGCGCCGCCCTGGTGCGGGAGCGGAAGCTCAACGTGTTCACCATCAAGATCGAGCCGGACATCGTGGATTCCGATGCCGCCCGCGCCACGCTGGCCGCGGCCGGCCTGGCCAAGGCCCCCAACATCCAGTCCAACGACTCCACGGCGCTGCTGGACATCTCCGGCACTGACGAGGAAGTCCTCAAGGCCATCTCCTCCCGCGCCCGCAACGCCGTCCGGCGCGCCGAACGGGAAGGCTGCGAGGTAGTGCGCCAGGAGCCAGGGCCGGAAACCTACCGTGCCCTCTACGACCTCATGGCCGACACCGTAAAGGCCAAGGGATCCATGCCCTTGCGCACTTACGAGTACTACGCGCAGTTCTGGGACGAATTCTGCAACCGCGGCCAGGGCAACTTCTTCTTCACCTACGAAGACGGAAAGCCCAGTGTCGGCGCGTTCGTCATCAACTACGGTGCCAAGGCAACCTACAAGGACGGCGGCTCCACGCAAAACCGTAAACAGTACGGCGACTCCCACCTGGTCCAGTGGTCCGCCATCCGGAGGATGCAGGAACTTGGCTGCACCGAATACGACTTCTGCGGCACGCCCCCCGCATCCCGGATCAAAGACAAGAGCCACAACCTGTACGGCATGGGGATGTTCAAGACGAGCTTCACCAAGACCGTCACGGACTTTGTGGGGTGCCACGACTACGTACTTTCACCCCTCCGGCACCGGTTGTGGGTCAAGGGCGGTGAGCGGGTGTTCCGCCGCATTGAAACGGCGCGCACCGGCCAGCAGTTCTACTGACCACGACCCGCCGGTCCGCTGCCCGGTAACCCCACGGCACGGAAGACGACGCTCCCGCCCCAGCACCTGCCAGGCAGGCCCGCGACAAGTTCCAGAGAAGGTAATCCCTTGAACCAGGTTTCCACCACCACCGCTCCCGAATACACGGTCCTCAGCGACGACGAGTTTGAGGCCTTCGCCGTCAAGCATCCGCAAAACAGCTTCCTGCAGTCGGCCGATTTCAGCCGCTTCCAGCGCGCCCGCGGACAGCAGGTGGAACTGTTCGGTATCCGCCGCAACGGAGAACTCGTGGCCGCGGGGAAACTGAACTTCACCACCACCCGGCTCGGGTACACCGTGTGCGAATGCGCCAAGGGACCCCTGATGGACTACACGGACCCTGCCCTGGTGCGTGACGTCGTCGTACTTCTCCGCAGGCGCGCGGCCGAGCGCAAAGCTGCCGAACTGCGGATCTCACCGAACCTGAAGTACATTGCCCGCGACGAGGACGGGGCCGAGCACCCGGAAACCACGGACAACCGGCCGCTGGTGGCGCGGCTCGGCGGCCTCGGATTCCGGCACCAGGGCCTGGAGATGAACTTCGTGAACGTCAACTGGATGTTCGTCAAGAACCTCCAGGGCATCGCGGACCCGGAAGAGCTGATCATGGGCACCAGCTACCGCACCCGAAAAGCCATCCGCAAGGCCGAAAAGAACGGGGTGTTCCTGGAGCAGGCCACGCTGGAAACACTGGACGACTTTTACGGCGCGCTGAGCCGGGCCGGGGACGAGAAGGGCTTCGTCTACCGGGAACGGGAGTACTACGAGAACCTGCTCCGCACCACCTCGCCGGAGTTCACCAAGCTCATGATGGCCAAGATCGACATCCCGGCCTACCGCAAGTCCATCACCGAACGCCTCGACGCCGAATCGGCCACGGCCGCCGAACTTCGGCGCGAGGTCGAGGAGACGGGCAGCAAGAAGAAGGCCAACCGGCTCAAAGTGGTCCAGGATTTGGTGGACAGCTACGAGCGCAGCCTCAAGGACATCGAACGCTTCCCGGACTCGGTGGGTGTGGCCACCGTGGCCGCCATCCACTTCGTCTGCTACGCCGACGAAGTGGTGTGTGTCATCGGCGGCACCGTGCAGGACTACATCTACTTCAACGGCGCCACCTCGCTGTACTGGGGCATGATGCTGCACGCCCTTGAGAAGGGGTACCCGAGGTACAACTTCTACGGAACCTTCGGCATCTCCGGGCAGGACCAGGAAGGCCACGGCGGCTACGAATTCAAGAAGGGCTTCGGCGGTGAAGTGGTCCAACTCGTGGGCGACTTTGTGATGCCGGTCCGTCCCGCCGCCTTCCACGCCAACAGGCTGGCCAGGTCCGCCGCCGGCGCTGCCCGCACCCTGCTGGGCAAGCTTCCGATTAAGCGCGCCTGACCCACATATCCGCACCAGCGCACCACACCAGCGCACCAGGGAGGAGGAGATCATGGCCGACCGGCGCGATCATCCCAAAGCTCAACCAACCGGCGCCAAGGACCGCCCGCCCACGGGGCCGGCCCGGGCGCTGCCCCGCACCGAAGCCCTGCCCAAAACCGAACCGCTGACGGCCGCCCAGGTCCGCCAGAACGCTGCGGCGAAGAAGATGCTGCGCCGGCTCGTCCAGGGCGAGAACCCTCCCACCGCGCCGATGAGCATCGTGGACAGGCTGACCGGCAGCCCGTACGCCAACCCCACCATCCAGGTCAGCGGCGTGGATGCGTCCGCCCGCAAGACCCTGGACTTTGTCCTCCACCTCGCTGAAACCATGTTTCGCTACGGCGCCGGCGCCCTCGAAGTGGAGACCAGCATTATCGCCGTCACGGCCGCGCTGGGTCTGAAGTACGTCGAGGTGGACATCACCAACCAGTCCGTCGGCATCAACTACGCCCCCAAGGACCAGCCGCCCATCGCACTGCTGCGCGTGGTCCGGTCCTGGACCAACAACTACGCCGGCCTGGCCAGGGTGCACCAGCTGGTCACCGACATCGTGGCCGGGGGAGTGGGCCGCGACGAGGCCATCAGGCGGCTCAACGAAATCATCACCAGCCCCAAGCCGTTTCCGCGCTGGATGGTTACCTCGGCCTTCGGTGTCTTCGCGGCCGTGTTCGTCGGCGTGCTTGGCGGCGGCCCGGTTTCCTCCGCCATCGCCTTCGCAGCCAACATCGGCATCAGCCTCCTGGCCCGCCAGCTGGGACGCTGGCGCGTCCCTGACTTCTTCATCACGGCGAGCTGTTCCTTCGTGGTCACCCAGCTGGCGCTGCTGCTCTGGCAGTTCGGCCTCACCAAGTCACCGGCCATCGTGGTGGTGGGCGGAATCCTCCTGCTGCTGCCCACAGGCCGCCTGGTGTCCTCGGTGCAGGATGCCATCAACGGCTTCCCCGTCACGGCGGCCGGACGGTTCCTTTCAACGCTCCTGACGTTCGGCGCCATCGTGGCGGGCATCGCCGTCGCCTTCGTGGTGGGCGAGCTGACCGGGGCGCAGCGGATCGACGTCACCGAAACGTTCCCGCCCGCCTACGACCTGTGGGTCCTCATCATCTTCGTGGCGGTGGCCGTCATGGCCATCGGCATCACCGAGCAGACCAGCTGGCAGCTGCTGCTGCCCACCGCGGCCGTGGGAGTCATCGGCTACCTGGTGCTGCTGGGCGGCGGCCTGCTGGGCATCGGTGACCGGTTCGCGCCCGCCCTGGCGGCCGTGGTGATCGGCCTGCTGGCCCGGGTGCTGGCGCTGCGCATGGGAGCCCCGCAGCTGGTGGTGGCAGTCCCCGCAGCGCTGATCCTGCTGCCGGGCCTGACGATCTTCCGGTCCATGTACGTGCTCACCATAGAGGACTCGGAGATCCTGCTCGGTGCCGGCGGGATGCTCAGCGCCGGGGCCATCGTCCTGGGCACTGCGGGCGGCATCGTCCTGGGCGACACCCTGGCCCGCCCGTTCACCCGCAGCCTGGCCAGCAACGAACGCCGGCGCGCCCGGCGCCGTTAGGCTCCGGACAGACCAGAAAAGCGCGCCACGGGCTCCTGCCCGGGGCGCGCTTTTGTTTCCCGGTTCGCGCCGGATGTGCCGCTAGATCTTTCCCACAGGGAGCTTCTTTTCCGCCTGGAAGACATCCTCGACCCGGCCCTGGGCCCAGTAGCCGGACAGCGAGACCTGGCTGCGCTCAAGTCCGCGCTGGGCGAAGAAGACATCCCGCAGCGCCTTCATGTAGCCGCGCTCTCCATGGGCAAAGACGTCCACGGTCCCGGAAGGCCATTCCGCGCCGGCCACGGCGTCCACGAGCAAGCGGCTGGCGCCGGCCGGTTCCCCGTTGCGGGCCAGCCACTGGACCCGTACTCCGGCCGGGGCGGAAACGGGCTGGATGTCGGCCTCGGTATCCACTTCAAGGAACGCCAGCCCCGTGGCGTCCGCAGGCAGGGCTTCCAGGCTCGCTGCGATGGCTGGCAATGCAGCTTCGTCACCGGCGAACAGGTACCAGTCGGCGTCCGGGTTGGGGTTGTATGCGCCCCCGGGGCCGGTGAACGTCAGGGTGTCGCCGGGTTCCGCAGCAGCCGCCCACGGCCCGGCCAGCCCCTCATCCCCGTGGACCACGAAGTCGATGGAAAGCTCGCGCGCCCCAGGATCAACCCGGCGGATGGTGTAGGTGCGGGTGGTGGGCCACTGCTCCCGCGGCATGGTTTCGCGGATGGTGGCCAGGTCAAAGGAGGCGGGATACTCCACTCCGGGCTGCGGGAAGATGATCTTGATGTACCGGTCAGCAAAGCTGTTGTTCACGAAATCGGCGAAGCCGTCACCACCGGCCACAATCCGCACCATATGCGGGGACAGTGACTCCCTCCTGAGCACCGTGAGGGTGACCTGGGGGCGGCTCTTTTTCGGGGCGCCGGCAGCGGCGGGAACAGTGCTCATAAGGCAAGCCTAAGCTAGGGCAAAGGCGGGAGTTCCCAGGTTACGGCCTCTGCCCCCTGCTCCTGCAGCAGCCGGTTCACCCCGCTGAAGGGCCGGGAACCGAAGAAGCCCCTGGACGCGGACAGGGGGCTGGGATGCGCGCTGGACACCGCCGGCCGGCCTCCCAGCAGCGGGCGCACCGATTCGGCGTCTTTGCCCCACAGCACCGCAACCAGCGGCAGGGGCGACCCGTCTGCAGACGTGCGGGCCGCGAGGGCGGTGACGGCCGCCGTCGTAATCCTCTCCCAGCCCTTGCCCCGGTGCGACCC
This sequence comes from Pseudarthrobacter sp. 10T415, assembly GCF_056394175.1. NCBI lineage: Bacteria > Bacillati > Actinomycetota > Actinomycetes > Micrococcales > Micrococcaceae > Pseudarthrobacter > Pseudarthrobacter sp. 10T415. Next base: position 6,403 of record NZ_JBFTHJ010000013.1, read on the forward strand.
GGCCGCCCCGGCGCGGACACTCATGACCCGGTTCAGGAGCAGCACGCCCTGGCCGGCCCAGGTGGAGAGGTCGCCATGGATCCGCGGCGGCAGGCCAAGATCGGATTCCAGTTCCCGGTAAATGTTGGCCAGGCTGCGGGGGATGGGCCGCACTTTCCCGTCCACGGCGAAGGAGAGGCCGACCGCGTGTCCCGGCGTGGGGTAGGGGTCCTGCCCGACGACCAGGACCTTGACGTCCGCCAGCGGTTGCCGGAACGCACGCAGGACGTTCGACGGCGCCGGGAGGACGTGGTGCCCGGCGGCTTCCTCGGTGCCCAGGAACGCGAGCACCTGCCGGAGTTCGGCTTCCACGCCGGCAAGGGCGGCCGCCCAGTCCGGGGCAACAAGATGCTCCAGCGGCTGCCGCGCAAGGTCAGCGAAGCCGCCGCCGGGAAGGGGCTCAGGTTCCAGTTCGAACAACGCATCTGATTCAGCCACCGTCCCATTCTTGCAGGGCGCCGGAAGCGCGGAACGGTGCAGGCTGCCGGAGCGGGATGCCAAATGACAAGGCTGTTATTCGTCCGTAGCATGGGGGTGAGACATTTTCCGTAACCAGCGAAGGAGTGCGCCGTGGCTGAACCGGCCCGGGAACATCTGACCGGTTACCTGCCGGAGGGCGGCGGGGGAGACGGCCAGGCCAACTCACTGTTGGCGGACTTCACCCTCAAGGATTCTCCGCTGACCGAGCGTGAGCAGCAGATCCTTGCCCTGGAGCGGCAGTGGTGGAAGTACGCCGGAGCCAAGGAACAGGCCGTCAGGGAACTTTTTGACCTCTCCGCAACGCACTACTACCAGGTGTTGAATGCCCTGATCGACAGGGAAGATGCGCTGGCCCACGATCCCATGCTGGTTAAGCGATTGCGTAGACTACGTACGTCGCGCCACCGTGCACGCACCGCGCGGCGCCTGGGATCCGACGCCTAGGACGCCCCGCCTTTTCAGCAGCCACCAGCAAGGATCCATCCCACCATGACCAAATACGCCCGCGATGAATTCGACAAGGTCCCGGAGACGGCGTCGCGACAAGGTGTCCACCGGACGGCCACCGCACCGTCCCGCGTGCGGCTGTGGCCCATCCTTGCAGTTGGCATTGCTGCCCTGGCCATCGGCCTGGTGTCCTTCCTGATCCTTCCCAAGCTGGGCCTTGGCGGTACCGAAAGCCAGGCCTCGGCTGTCGTGTCCGAGGCGCCGCTGGCTGACACAGGCGCCACGCCTTCCGCCGCTGCGGACAAGGCGTCCGAACCGTCGGCAACGGCCCAGCCCTCCACGGATCCCAGCGCCGAAAGCACCACTGAGCCGGAACCCGGGCCCAGCGCCACAGAGTCTGCCGGGCCGGAACTGGACAAGACCCAGCCGGTAGCCGTTTACAACGCCGCCGGAACATCCGGACTCGCCAGCCGGGTGGGCGGAACGGTGAAGGCGGCAGGCTGGACGCTGGGGCAGGTGGGCAACTGGGCCGGCGCCCCGCAGCAGGGCTCCACGGTGTACTACTCCGGAGCGGACCAGGCAGCCAATGCGCGCGAGCTGGCCAACCTGTTGGGCGTGCCCACCGTAGTGGCAAGCACCGATTTCCAGGTGCCCTTGGTGGTCGTCCTGGGTCCGGGCTACCGCTAATCCCGGACAAAGTGCCGGCGGTCACGCCTGAATAACGTTTACCGCCGCTCCTGCCGGCCCGCCTGCAGGACTGGGCAGCCTTTGGCTAGAGTGAAATCCAGGCCTCTGCCCGGTCCCTGCAACGCACGTCAACGCCGCGGCACCGCAGCAGGGGTCCTCCGGTCTCAACGGAAAGAGTGGGTCATCATGGCACTGGGAACCGTCAAATGGTTCAACGCCGAAAAGGGCTACGGCTTCATCACCGTGGACGGCTCCGGGGACGATATCTTCGTGCACTGGTCGGCCATCCAGGGCGAAGGCTACCGGGCGCTCGATGAGGGCCAGCGGGTGGAACTTGAAGTCGGGGAGGGCGAAAAAGGCCCGCAGGCCGAAAGCGTCCGGCCCGCCGAGTGATGCAGCCTTCCCTCCCGGCGGCCCGCCGTCGACCGGTGCTTGCCGCATCACTTGCTGCCGTCCTAGCCTTCAGCGCCTGCTCCGGAGTCACGGGCAATGCCCGCGTGGACACCGTTGAAGCATCCGGGGACGGTGTCCTCCGTGTAGGGCTGATCCTGGACAACGCCGGGGACAGCAGCTTCCTCAATACCTCCCAGCTCGCTGCGGCCCAGCTCGCCGTACGGGAAATCAATGCCGCGGGCGGCCACAAGGGCAGGCCCGTGGAACTCCTTCCCGTCCAGGCCGGCGGGGACACTGCCGCGCAGGCGCACGCGCTGGTCTCCGACAAGGCGGACGTGGTGATCGGCCCCACCGATTCAAGCCACGCCACCGAGGCCATCGATGTCCTGTCCCGGGCGCGGACACCGTTGATATCGCCCGCCAACACCGCCGCAGGCCTCAGCAGCGCCGAATCGGGCGGCTACTACTTCCGGACCACGGCCGCGGACGTTGCGCAGGGACCCGTCCTGGCCAAGCTCGCCAAGGACGGGGGCGCCAAAACCATCGCCATCCTCCACCAGGAGGGTACCTACGGCAAGGAAGTTGCTGCCGCAGTCGCCGACGCCGCCTCAGGGGCCGGGCTGCAGGTCCTGGACAACGCCGGGTTCGCTGCCGGCGAGGCCGGGGACGCCGCCCGGAAAGCCGGGGCCGCGAAGCCGGATGCCGTCGTCGTGGTTGCCCGCGAAGGGTCGCAAGGGGCACTGGCTGAGCTCAATAACGCGGGGGTCTCCGGGGCCAGCCTGCTGCTGAGCGATGGAGCATTCGCGCGCTACGGATCGAAACTGGGTACCAAGGCGCTGGACGGCGCCAGGGCCGTTGTGTCCGGTCAGCTTCCCAGCGCCGCCTTCCAGGCCCGCCTACTGGGTGTGGACGAGGGACTGAAGGATGTCACGTATGCCGCGGAAACATTCGATGCGGTGACTCTTGCCGCCCTGGCGGCGGCGCGTGCGCAGGATGACGCCGGCCCCTCCATTGCTGCCAACCTCGTGGCCGTCTCCGGCGGGACCGCCGCGGAATCCCAAGCCACGGCAGAGGCGGCCTGCACCACGTACAAGGACTGCCTGCCCGGCCTCGCCTCAGGGGGCGGCATCAATTACGACGGCGAGTCAGGTCCCATCGCGTTCGACACCAACGGGGACATCACCTCCGCCACCTTCACGGTGTTCACCTATGGCAGCGACAACATTCCGACGGCCACCGGACACGAAACCGCCGGCCGCAACGGCAGCTGATCGCCCTCGGCGAATACGGGCCCCAAACGCGTACCTGGGGGTCTCTTTCGCTTGCACTCTCACCGGGGGAGTGCTAATTATTGAGTTAGCACTCTGACGCACCGACTGCTAAAGGCAACGCCCGGTTCAGCCGGCGGCGCCCGGCACCGGCCGAGGAGCGAAGAAACACCTTACTGGAGTGAGGTTCCCACGCGGAGGCATACAGAGGCCGCCGTTCAGGAACCGTCCGTCGCGGGCACTGCAGCTGAGGTTCATTCTTAACGACTGTCCCGAAAGGACTATTGCCGTTATGGCCAAGATCATTGCATTTGATGAAGAGGCACGCCGCGGCCTTGAGCGGGGCCTGAACATCCTCGCCGACGCCGTTAAGGTCACCCTCGGCCCGCGTGGACGCAACGTCGTCCTCGAAAAGAAGTGGGGCGCCCCCACGATCACCAACGATGGTGTCTCCATCGCCAAGGAGATCGAGCTGGACGATCCCTACGAGAAGATCGGCGCCGAGCTGGTCAAGGAAGTTGCCAAGAAGACTGACGACGTCGCAGGCGACGGCACCACCACGGCTACCGTGCTGGCCCAGGCCCTCGTCAAGGAAGGCCTGCGCAACGTTGCAGCCGGCGCCGACCCGCTGTCACTCAAGCGCGGCATCGAAAAGGCCGTTGACGCCGTCACCGCCGAACTGCTGAACTCCGCCAAGGAAATCGAAACCAAGGAAGAGATCGCCGCCACGGCCTCCATCTCTGCCGGTGACGATGAAATTGGTGCCCTCATTGCCGAAGCCCTGGACAAGGTCGGCAAGGAAGGCGTCATCACCGTCGAGGAATCCAACACCTTCGGCCTGGAGCTGGAACTCACCGAAGGCATGCGCTTCGACAAGGGTTACATCTCCGCTTACTTCGTCACCGACGCCGAGCGCCAGGAAACGGTCCTCGAGGATCCGTACATCCTGATCGTCAACTCCAAGATCTCCAACGTCAAGGAACTGGTTGCTGTCCTGGAAAAGGTCATGCAGTCCAACAAGCCGCTGCTGATCATCGCTGAGGACATCGAGGGCGAGGCCCTGGCCACGCTGATCGTCAACAAGATCCGCGGCACCTTCAAGTCCGTAGCCGTCAAGGCTCCCGGCTTCGGCGACCGCCGCAAGGCCCAGCTCGCAGACATCGCCGTCCTCACCGGCGGCCAGGTCATCTCCGAGGAAGTCGGCCTGAAGCTGGAGACTGCCGGCCTGGAACTCCTGGGCAAGGCACGCAAGGTTGTCGTCACCAAGGACGAGACCACCATCGTCGAGGGTGCAGGCGACGCCGACCAGATCGCCGGCCGCGTTTCCCAGATCCGCGCCGAGATCGAGAACTCCGACTCCGACTACGACCGCGAGAAGCTGCAGGAGCGCCTGGCCAAGCTGGCCGGCGGCGTTGCAGTCATCAAGGCCGGTGCCGCCACGGAGGTTGAGCTCAAGGAGCGCAAGCACCGCATCGAAGACGCAGTGCGCAACGCCAAGGCTGCCGTTGAAGAGGGTATCGTCGCCGGTGGCGGCGTGGCCCTCATCCAGGCCGGTGCCAAGGCATTCGCCAACCTGCAGCTCTCCGGCGACGAAGCAACCGGCGCCAACATCGTCCGCGTTGCCATCGACGCCCCGCTGAAGCAGATCGCCTTCAACGCCGGCCTCGAGCCCGGCGTTGTGGTTGACAAGGTCCGCGGCCTGCCCGCAGGCCACGGCCTGAACGCAGCAACCGGCGAGTACGTCGACCTGCTGGCAGCCGGCGTCAACGACCCCGTCAAGGTGACCCGCTCTGCCCTGCAGAACGCGGCATCCATTGCCGGCCTGTTCCTCACCACCGAGGCTGTTGTTGCCGACAAGCCCGAGAAGAACGCTGCCCCCGTTGGCGGCGGCGACGAGATGGGCGGCATGGGCGGCTTCTAAGCCTCTCCGCCGGGACCTGTCCCGCTGAAACACGAATGCGGCCCCCTCTTCGGAGGGGGCCGCATTTTCCGTTTCCTGTGCTGCCGGAATTACTTCTTCGCGCTGGCGAGCATTCCTTCGACTTCCTTCTTGAAGGCGTCGGCGGCCGCCTGCGGAGTCAGCCGGTCATACAGCACTTCGTCGGTGTAGCGCTTGATCACGTTCTGCACGCTGCCCGCACCCACCGGCGGAACAGGGGGTGCTTCCTTGATGTCCGGAGCGATGTCCTTGAGGAAGGACACCACGGTGGTGTCGGCCGGCTTCAGGCTGGGCGTGATGCTTTCCACGATCGCAGCGTTGGTGGGCACACCGCGGTCCGTCATCAGGATGGCCCCCGCTTCCGGGCTGTTGGTGAGGTAGTCGATGAAGGCGGCCGCTTCCTTGGGATGCTTGGAGCGGGACGAAGCGGACCAGAACATGGTGGGCTTGTAGTACATGCCGTTCTTGGCTGACGCGCCGTCCTGGCTGGGCGCACGCAGCATCTTGATGGGGCTGGCCGTGGTGGACTCGAGCGAGCCGAGCTGGTTGGTCCACCACCAGGCCATGCCCACGCGGTTGGTGCCGAAGAGGCTTTCTTCAAGGCCCGCACCGGAGTCTTCCGTTGCTACCGTGGCCGGAGGGCTGGCCTTTGAATCCCGCTGCTCCTTCAGGCGCTCCCAGAACGATGCTGCGGTCGCGGTGTCGAAGTCCAGCTTCCCGTCCTGCGAGTACAGGTTCTGGCCGTGCTGGCGCAGCCAGATGATGAGGTCCGCCTCATTGCTGCCATAGGCCGCGCCGTACGTCTTACCGTCGCCGGAGGCGCTGATCTTGGCTGCAATGTCCAGGAACTCGTCCCAGGTCCACTTTGTATCGTCCGGGACCGGGACGTTGGCAGCCTCGAAGACCTTGGTGTTCGCCATGATGACGTAGGCGTTCTGCCCGGTGCTGAGGCCGTACTGGGCGCCATCGTACTGTCCGGAGGCGAGGGCCTCCTTGTCCAGCTTGGACGTATGGACTCCCTCCTGCTTCGACAGGTCAAGGAGTGCGCCCCGCCCGCCGTACTCCGCGATGTACTTCTGGTCCATCTGGATAACGTCCGGGGCATCATTGGCAGCGGTCTTGGTGGCCAGCTTGTCCCAATAGCCGCCCCATTCGCCGGGCTCTGACTCGATCTTGATGTTGGGGTGGCTGGCTTCGAAGGCGTCAATGACCTTCTCCGTCTGGGCGTTGAGGTATTCGTTGCCCCACCAGGCAAACCGCAGTGTGACCTGGTCGCCGCTGCCTGAACTGCCCGAGGCGCCGCAGCCTGTTGCCAGCAGCGTAATTGCCAAAGCTGCAGCTCCCAGCTGGAACCTCCGGCGGCTTACGGTTGGAATCGTCATCGATGTGCCTTCCTGAAATCTTTGCGCTTTCCCCGGGCGTTGCGCCGGCATCCGTGCCGTTCCGCCAGAGTGAGAAAGCGTTTTCTCATTCGATACAGTGATTGTGTCCTTGTTGGTCACGGGCAGTCAATAGTTTTGGGTAAACGTTTTCCCAAATTGTTTCCGTCATCCTGTTGGGCTTTCCGCTTTCCACACGGTCCCGCCTGTTCCCGGAGGCGTTCAGGCATTGTCGGGCCGGTCTGGCAGGATGGACCGGTGACGATTACTGCAGCGGCTGACGGTTCGGCCTTGGGAAACCCCGGCCCTGCCGGATGGGCCTGGTACGTGAATGATGAGTGCTGGCGGGCGGGCGGGTGGCCCCACGGAACCAACAACCAGGGCGAGTTGATGGCAGTGCTGGACCTGCTGCGCGCAACCGCGCACGTCCGGCAGGAGGATCTCCACATCCTGTGCGACAGCCAGTACGTCATCAACTCGATCACCAAGTGGATGCCCGGCTGGAAGCGGAAGGGCTGGCGCAAGGCAGACGGCAAGCCGGTCCTCAACGTTGAGCTCCTCAAGGAACTCGACCGTGAGCTTGCAGGGCGCAAATACACCTTCGAGTGGGTAAAAGGACATGCCGGCCACGACCTCAACGAGGCAGCCGACGAGCGGGCCAGGGCGGCAGCAACGGCTTACCAGCAGGGGGTTGCTGCCCGATCCGGGCCGGGATTCCCGGGCCACCGGCACGAAGCCGGAGGCGGCGCGACAGCGCAGGCCGGCACGCAGACTGCCACCGCACGGGTTGCCGCAGAGCAGACGTCCGATCAGCGCGCAGCATCGCAGCGCTCGGCGGCGCAACCTGCCACATCGGAGCGTGCAGCATCGCAGCATTCAGCACCGCAGCGCTCGGCAGCGTCCCCAGCTGCCGCACGGCCTGCCGCCAAGGCCGAGCCGGACCTGTTCACAGACCCGGGACTGTTCGGCGACCCGAAGCTTTTCAGCGAACCGGACCTCTTCAGTGAGCTGGGCAGCGAAGCCTTCGACACCGAACCAGCCGCGGCGGAGCCATCGGCTGAAGCGCAGGTGGAGGAACTCGAGCGTGAACTCCTGGGCCCCCTTGTCCGCGGCGACATGGGCCGCACGGCCGTACTGCTGCACCCCGACTTCATGGAGATCGGCAGCTCAGGCCGGGTCTGGACCCGGGATGCCATGATGATGGCCCTGGAGGAGGACCCGGGGGAGCGGACCGACATCGAGATCCTCGGGACCGACCGCATCGGCACCAGCGCTGTCCTGCTGACCTACCGAAGCTTCGCCCGCTCCGGCGCCACCCTGAGAAGCTCACTGTGGGTCCTCGACGGCGGCCGCTGGCGGCTGCGGTTCCACCAGGGCACGCCGGAGGCATAAACGGCCTAACTGAAGCGCTGCGTGTTTCCCTGTTCCGCCTGGGCGTAGGTGGCGGCCGCGGAGGCCAGCGCCGCATTGATGGAGGCCAGCGATGCCTCCACCCTGCCCTGCGTGATGGTCCACTCGGTGATCAAGGCCTGGAAGTTTGTGGCCGCGGAGCCCCGCCAGGACCCCTGGAGCTCATCGAGGCCGCGCTTCATGGTCTGGACGTCGGTGCTGATCCTGTCCACGGTGGCCTGGACGCTGGCCGACTTCAGTTGCAGCAGTTCGGTATCGACGGAGATGATGCTCATGGCTGTGCCTTTCGCTCGCGGCGGGGCAACGCAGGTTGCCCTGGCCCGGCTGGTCCGGGCCGCTGAAACGAGCCTAGGGACGGCCAGGACGGTGGGCCACGGCCACGGAGCTATATGTGGATAACCTTGTCGTCGCTGACCTCGTCCTCGCTGTCCGCCGCGGCCTCGTCCCGGTACGGCAGGCTGACCACCATGGTGGCGCCCCCGCCCTCTGTCTCCTGTACGCGGACAGACCCGCCATGTGAACCAACAATCGCGGCAACGATAGCCAGGCCCAGGCCGCTGCCGCCCGTGTCCCGTGTACGCGAGGTATCTGCGCGGTAGAAACGCTCGAAGACCTTGGATGCGTCTTCCTCGGAGATGCCCGGGCCGTGGTCCCGCACCTCAACCACGGAGCGCGCCTGCCCGTCCACCGTCCGCACGCCGACAGCCAGTTCAATGGGGCTGCCTTCGGGGGTGTAGCGCAGGGCGTTGCCCACAAGGTTTCCCAGCACCTGCCGGATTTTGGCCTCATCGCCGAGTGCCGGTGCCGGCTTGGCCGGTCCGTCGTCGAGCCCGGCGAGCGAGATCACGCGGGACCGGTCGCTGGCCTGGGTGTCCACCACCGCGTCATGTGCGAGGAGCTGCAGGTCCACGGGCTTTTGCTGCAACGGCCGCTGCTCGTCCAGACGGGCCAGGAGGAGGAGGTCCTCCACCATGGATCCCATGCGCTTGGCTTCGCTTTCGATCCGCCCCATGGCGGTGGTAACGTCCTCGTCCGTGGTCAGGGCTCCGTGGCGGTACAGCTCGGAGAAGCCGCGGATGGTCACCAGCGGGGTCCGCAGTTCGTGCGACGCATCGGCAGCGAAACGCCTCATCCGTGCCTCGGACGCAGTGCGGGCGGCGAAGGCCGTCTCGATATGCGCCAGCATCGCGTTCAGTGAGCTGCTGAGCCGGCCCAGCTCGGTGGCCGGGTTCTCGACGTCCACGCGGCGGGACAGGTCTCCGGCGGCGATGGCGGCGGCGGTCTTTTCCACCCTTGCCAACGGCCGGAAGGAGCGCGAGACGGTCCAGCTGGCAATCAGTGAGGCGAGCAGGAGCGTCAGCAGGCCGACGCCCGTGACCACCAGGGTGGCATGCTTGAGGACGTCATCAACGCCTTCCAACGGAAGTCCGATGACCACCACCGCCGGGCGGTTGTTCGAAAGCACCGTGACGGCAACAACCCGCCAGTTCTGGCCATCGGTACCGCCCACCTGGAACGGGACGCGGCCCCGGGCCTGGGCCTGTTCAGTGGTGATGGATTTGATGTCCGGGTGGTTGTCGGCGTCGCCGCCGAGCCGGAGGGGCTGCTGGTCGGCGCCATAGAGCAGCAGCGAATAGTCCGTGGGGACCTCCGGGCTGGAGCCCTGCAGCTGTGAAAACGACTGCTGCTGCTGGGCCAGGTCGACTGCGGCGTTGAGCTTGTCATCCACCTGGCCCTGGAGGTAGCTGTGCAGCAGCGCCAGGGTCCCTGCCCCGGTCACCGTCAGGGCGACAATGAGCAGGGCCATGATCATGGCCACCAGCTGCGTCCTCAGGGATGAGGACTTCCACCGTTTCAGCAAGGTCAGCGCTTTTCGGCCGTCCGGAGCACGTAGCCCACGCCGCGTTTGGTCTGGATCAGGGCAGGGGCCTCGGGATCGATGTCCACCTTGCGGCGCAGGTAGGAAATGTAGGACTCCACGATGGAGGCGTCGCCGTTGAAGTCGTACTCCCAGACGTGGTCCAGGATCTGCGACTTGGACAGCACACGGTTGGGGTTCAGCATCAGGTAGCGGAGCAGCTTGAACTCGGTGGGGGAGAGTTCAATGACGGTGCCGCCGCGGCGCACTTCGTGGGCGTCGTCGTCGAGCTCGAGGTCGCCCACCCGGATGACGGCGTCGTCGTCGAGGAGCGGCTGCGTGCGGCGGAGCACGGCGCGGATGCGCGCCACCACCTCGTCGAGGCTGAACGGCTTGGTGACGTAGTCGTCCCCGCCCACGGTAAGCCCGGTGACTTTGTCTTCGGTGTCGTCCTTGGCGGTGAGGAACAGGACCGGGAAGTGCTTGCCCGAGGCACGCAGCCGGCGGGTGACGGTGAACCCGTCCATGTCCGGAAGCATGACGTCGAGGACAGCCAGGTCCGGCGCGTGGGCGTCGGCGGCTGCCAGGGCGTCGCGGCCGTTGGCCGCGGACACTACTTCGAAGCCGGCGAACCTCAGTGATGTGGACAGCAGCTCACGGATGTTGGGTTCATCGTCAACAACGAGGAGCTTCGCTTCGGGGCCGTTCTTGTTCATGTTCCCATCATGCTCCCAGTCTCTGGGAGTTGTCTGGATGTTCCATGGAAGAACGTTGCGTATCATCGGCGCGGCTGCAGGCGGAATCCTCCGGTGCCCGAAAGAGGCGGGAAATGCTCCCACCTGCCGCGCGGGCCCACAAGGGTGGAGTGCCCCCTCCCAGCCGCCGGCTTCCCCCTCTTTTATGGCCCGCCCCGCTGCCTCCTACCCGTCCGCGCGGGCGTTCCCCACGTGTCACCGGGGGCTGTTTACAGTGCCTTAAACGCCGCCGTATGGTGCTCATCTAGGAAGGTTGCGGGCAGCCTTGGGCAAGGGAGGATCAGCACGATGAAGAGCAAATTTGCCACCATGGCCCTGGGCGCAGGAGCCCTTGTCATCGCCCTGCTGGCGGGCGGCCCCACGCAGGCCGCGCAGGCAGCCGACGAACCCCTGGTTGGACTGACGTTCGACGACGGGCCGTCGCCACAGCGCACGGCTTACGTCCTGGACGTCCTGAAGGCGAAGAACGTGAAGGCAACGTTCTTCCTGCAGGGGGCCAACGCGCAGCTGTACCCTGACCTCGTGCGGCGGATCAAGGCCGAGGGGCACGTCATCGGCAACCACTCGTGGAACCACGCCGATTTCCTCGAGATCAGCCAGGCGGACCAAAAGCAGCAGATAGACAGCACGAATGCGGCCATCCGGGCCGTGACAGGTGAGACGCCCCGCCTCATGCGGTTCCCGTTCGGCAACAGCACCCCGTACGCAGCGAATTACCTGCGGACCATCGGCATGAGCGGCGGGATCCTCTGGCGTTGGCACATCGGCCAGCCCGGTGACTTTGAGTGCCCGGGGGCTGCCGGAGTCCAGAAGTTCGTCATGGATGAGGCAGCACCCGGGGCGATCATCCTGCTCCATGATGCCGAAGACGTCCTGGCCTGCCCGGCTTCACAGTGGACATACCTCGCAACCACCATTGACGCGCTGCGTGCCCAGGGCTACGAATTCGGGGTAGTGGCTCCCTCCGCCACCGCCAACCCGCTCAACGAGGGCTCACCCGCCGTCGTGGTTCCCCCGGCCGGCTCTTAGCCGGTGATTGACGCGGCGGAGCTGGCCGTCCCCTCCCTGCTGCGCCAGGACCTGCCGGCAGTGGTGGACGCTGCCCTGGGCCGGCGCGGCATGGTGGTCATCCGGGCCCAGGCACACAGCATCATCCAGCCCGGGGCCAACATGACCACGGGCGGGCTCTGGCGGATCCAGGGAACGGCACAGCAGGCCGGACCAGCCAACGCAGCGGAACCCGTACCCTTCAGCGTTATTGCAAAGCTCACCCAGTCGCCACTGTTGTGGCCCGGCATCCAGGCTGTACCTCCGGAGTTCCGCGGGCAACTGGCGGAGCGCTACCCGTGGCGCACTGAAGCGCAGGCATACGCCGCCGGGGTCAGCACAGCATTGCCCTTCAACGCCCGGATGCCCGAGGCATTCCGGATCACCGAGCTGGATGCGCAGCGGATCCTCATCTGGCTGGAGGACGTGGACGACGACGGTGCCCAGGGGTGGAGCGACCAGCAGTTTGCGGAGGCGGCCTTTGTCCTGGGCGGCCTCGCGGGCAGCCCGGACGTGGATGCGTGCGTCACGGCAGTGCCGGATGCCACGACATCGCGGCGCCTGGAGTTCTTCCTCGAGGGCGTCGGAACGCAGCTGCTTATCCCGGCGATCATGGACGACGACGTGTGGCGGCACCCGGTGGTGGCCGGCGCTGCGGACCCCGCGGTCATCAGCGGGCTGCGTAGCCTGGCAGGGAGGGCCCCGGACCTGGTAAACGTGCTCGTGGCCCTGCCCAATTCCCCATGCACGGCGACGCCAGCCCACAGAACCTGCTGGCCGGCGCATCCAACGGCGGGGACGAAGCGTTCATCCTCATCGACTGGGGAAGCTTCGGCAGGGGCCCGGCCGGATTCGACCTGGCGCAGCTCCTGGCCGGGCGGGTCAACGACGGCGACATGCCGGGCAGCGACCTTGTCCGGTTGGCGCCGCTGTGCGTGGACGCCTACTGCAATGGAATGGCTGAGGCCGGAACCGAACCCGATGCTACGGCCGTCGCCCGCGGCCACGCCGCCGCCATGGCCGTGTTCACCGGCCTGTCCGCACTGCCGTTGGACCAGCTGGGGGCGCCACGCCCCGGGCTGGAGGACGTGGTGGCCGGGCGGCTGGACATGGTCCGCTTCATCCTGGGACGGCTGGACGCGCTTGGCATGTAGGCGTGTGCCAGGGCAGCCGGACTCACCATCCCAGCGTGCCGGGCTCACCCTTGAACGGCCCCACCACGTTGTCGGTGACCCAGCCGCCGTAAAAGCCCCCGGCCTGGGGGCGGGCAACTTCGCCGTCCACCTCGCAGCGGTCCATCGGCCCCGCATAGACAGCCACCCGGCCTGCCAGTTCCGCGTAGCCGGGGAGGGGCTGAGGGTAGGACCAGGCGGCCCGCTCTGCGGACCGTCCGCCGCCGCGAACGGTGAAGTACTCGGCCTGGCCCTTGAACTCGCACCAGCTGGTTCCCGGGGCGGGCTCCAGGGCGCCGGGAAGGAACGCCGCGCGCGGAAGGTAGTAGACGGGCGGATGGCTGGTTTCCAGGACCCTGAGCCAGTCCGTGGTGTCGAGGATCAGTTCTCCGCCCAGGAAGATCCGGATCCGACCGGAGCCGGGTTCGACCCGCGGCGGGCGCGGATAATCCCACACGGATTCCTGGCCGGGACCGGGAACCACGGGCTGGGTGGGAAGCGATGGACGTTTGCTCTGCCGCATGCTTCCAGTGTGCACCCGGCCGCGTGGGCCCGGCACGTCAGACCTACCCGGGCTGGTCCACGTCCTTGGCGTCCATGATCCGGTAGGCATACCCCTGCTCGGCCAGGAACCGCTGCCGCTTGGCTGCGAACTCCTGGTCCAGCGTGTCGCGGGCCACCAGAGAATAGAAGCGGGCCGCCCGCCCGTCCTTCTTTGGCCGCAGCAGCCTGCCGAGCCGCTGTGCCTCCTCCTGGCGGGACCCGAACGAACCGGACACCTGGATGGCCACCGATGCCTCCGGCAGGTCGATGGAAAAGTTGGCTACCTTGGATACCACGAGCGTCTGGATCTCCCCGGCACGGAAAGCATCAAAGAGCCGCTGCCGCACCTTGACCGAAGTGTCCCCCTTGATGACGGGTGCCTGCAGGCGCTCGCCGAGGTCGTCGAGCTGGTCAATGTACTGGCCAATCACCAGCAGCTGCTCGCCGGCGTGCCGTGCCACCAGCTGTTCCACCACCAGGGACTTGGACTCGGAGGTGGAACACAGCCGGTATTTGTCCGCGTCGTCGGCCATGGCGTAGGCAACCCGTTCGTCCTTCGGCAGGTCCACCCGTACCTCAACACAGTCCGCCGGTGCGATGTAGCCCTGGGACTCGATGTCCTTCCACGGTGCGTCGTACCGTTTCGGCCCGATCAGGCTGAAGACCTCGCCCTCGCGCCCGTCCTCACGGACCAGGGTGGCGGTCAGGCCCAGGCGGCGGCGCGCCTGGAGGTCCGCGGTCATCCGGAAGATGGGAGCCGGCAAGAGGTGCACCTCGTCATAGATGATCAGGCCCCAGTCGTGGCCATCCACCAGTTCCAGATGAGGGTACAGGCCACCGCGTTTGGTGGTCAGGACCTGGTAGGTGGCAATGGTTACGGGGCGCACTTCCTTCAGCGCGCCGGAGTATTCGCCGATTTCATCCTCTGTGAGGGACGTGCGCTTCAGCAGTTCGTCCTTCCACTGCCGCGCGGCCACCGTGTTGGTCACCAGGATCAGCGTGGTGGTGGATCCGGTGGCCATGGCCGCGGCGCCCACCAGCGTCTTACCGGCACCGCAGGGGAGCACCACCACGCCGCTGCCGCCCGACCAGAAGTTTTCGCTGGCCAGCCGCTGGTAGGGGCGCAACTGCCAGCCATCCTCGTTCAGTGCGATGAGGTGTGGGGTGCCGTCAACGTACCCGGCCAGGTCCTCAGCCGGCCAGCCGATCTTCAGCAGGAGCTGCTTCAGCTGGCCCCGCTGCGATGCGTGGACCACCACTGTCTCGCCGTCGATCCGCGGCCCAAGGAGCGGCTGGATCTTCTTGGCCCGGATGACTTCCTCCAGCACCGGGTAGTCGTCTGTGCGCATCACCAGCCCGTGCTGGGGATCCTTCTCCAGGCGCAGGCGCCCGTACCTCGACATCGTCTCCTCGATATCGATCAGGAGCGAATGCGGTACGGGAAAGCGGGAATACTTCAGCAGCGCGTCCAGGACCCTTTCGGCGTCCAGCCCGGCCGCGCGGGCATTCCACAGCCCCAGCGGCGTGAGCCGGTAGCTGTGCATGTGCTCGGGTGCCCGCTCCAGCTCCGCGAACGGGGCGATGGCATGCCGGGCCTCGGTGGCGAGCTCGTGGTCCACTTCGAGCAGGATGGTTTTGTCACTCTGGACAATCAGGGGTCCGTCGTTCACGCAGGACAGTCCTTTACTGGTGCAGTTCCTCTGCAGCCTCGATATCGATGATCCGGTGGATGGACAGGACCCGCTCCGTGTCCTTGGCGGGGTCGAAAACACGGACGCGTCCGCCGCTTACTGAAAGCGGAACAACGGTTTCCAGGGTGGCATTCCCCAGGCTGTCCACCACGTTCATGCTGATCCGTTGCTTGAGCCGGATGGCGCGCTGCAGCGCCTCCAGCCCCAGCTGGGTTGCCGCTTCCGCCTCATGGCCAGCCGCACCGTGGCGGCCAGGAGAGCCGTCCTCCTGGCGCAGTACGGCAAGCTGGGCGTCCACATCGTCGGCCGCCGGTGCAAGGCGGGGCGCCGTGTACACGGGCCGCGGGCTTTCCTGCGGGACCGGTCCGCGCCGGAGCCGGACTGCGGAGTCCTCCACGCCATCCACCGACGGCGAGAGGCCAAGGCCGCGCAGGATCTGCACTGTTTCGCGCGGCGGCAGGGACGACGCCAGGACGGTGGGAGCGAGCCGGACCAGGCCGAGCGCGGCTGCCCGTGGCCCGGAGATGAGTTCCTGCAGCGCTTCCTCGTCATCGCTCTGGATGAAACTGGCGGAGGTCCCCACCCGAAGCTGCCCATGGCGGGTGGCGGTGTCCTGGATGAGGTATTCCAGCGGCTGCGGCACCGCGGTGGCGGAGTGGTCGCGCAGGAACTGCAGCAGGCGGCCGGCGTCATACCCGGCGTCCAGTGCGCGCCGGACGGAGGCCTCGGAGAACCGGTAGATCGTGGCTGGTCCCTGGCCCTCGGCGTCGGCCATGGCCAGGAGCTTTTCAGCCAGGTCGGGTGCCAGGTAACCAGGTGCCACTGCCGTCAGGTCGGCCTGGAGCAGCACGTGGTTCAGGGCGGCCGGCAGGTGCTGGCCCAGGAGTGTCATCGCCTCGTCCGGGTTGTCACCGGCGAAGGCGGCTCCCAGCTGGGTCAGGGCCCCGGAGCCCACCAGGCCGAGCATCTCGGCCTCGGCGAGGACGCCGCGGATCAGGGAGCTGAAGCGCCGCGCCATCCGGGGCTGCGCCCACTCGGCGCGCTGGAGGACCGCCGCCGCGTCCAGCACCGGCGCGGCGCCGTCAGCGGACGCCGCCTCGGTGGTCAGCTCCAGCAGTATCTCCAGGATGCGTTTGCGGATGACGGGGGCGTCGGGCCGCTGCGCTTCCGCAGACAACGGGACAATGGCCCCGCCGGCAGCCGACCGGTGCGCGGCCGGAACTCCGGAGGTTCCGTTGACCGGCTGGCCCACCAGCGACGGTACGCGTTCGCTGGACAGCCAGGCATTGACCAGCCACTGCCATTGCTCCTGCCGGGGCAGCGCCAGCCACTCAAGCTGCGGTGGCAGCACCCAGGACGACGAATCGACGTCCAGGCGGATCAGCCCCGCAAGGCCGCAGAGCTCCAGCAGCAGTCCAACCTGCGGCTGGCTGATCCGCAGCAGCTCACCGAGCCGCCGCGTCTCACGGACCCCTACACCACCGCTGCGCAGCGTGGCCAAGGGCTGGCGCTGGACGGCGTGCAGCAGTTCGCCCACCAGCCGCAGGGTGTCCGAAATGGCACTCAGGGCAGCATTCCGCCGGAGGGCCGCGGTGGTGGTGCCGAGCTCCGGCACCGGCGGTGTCAGGGTGAAGTCGTTGATGATGGCGCCGCCCCGCAGGGACAGCCCTACGCTGTGGGGCAGTTCCACATGGGCGGCGTCCAGCGGAACCAGCAGCCCCCGGGCCAGCAGCCAGTCGATGGGCCCGACGTCGGCGCCCTCGGTGGTGACGGACGCCTTGCGTTGTGCCTGGGGGACGGCACCCATGGCCCAGTTCCGGAACCTGGCGAGCAGCGCCGTCGTCCGCTCCGGGGCAAGGGCGAGGATGTCCTGCACGGCTTCCGGCGAGGACGTCCAGTGCTGCAGGGCCAGCGCCGCCTCCATCGGGGTGGTGGCATCCTGGATCTCGACGCCGCTCCGGTGCAGTTCGGACACAAGCTGAACCGCCCGTTGGGCGAACGCCGGCTGGAGCCGGACAAGTTCCGTGTAGCTGCGGCCCAGCCCCGCGGGATAGATTCCCACCACGTCCTTGAGGCAGCCCACGGGGAGGTAGCAGCGTTGGCGGTTGCCGGCGGGCGTTCCGTGTGGTGGATCGGCCCGGTGCACCAGGGCAAGTTCCTGCAGGCGGTCCAGGATCCGTTCCAGGATGGGCACCGAGGAGCCTGCAATCATCTTGTGCAGCGCGGGTGCGCTGGCGCTGTGCCCGGTATCGGTGTTGGTGCACAGGTGGAGGGTTTCAAGCACCTGCATCTGTGGCCTGTTGAGCCGCTCCAGGGCGCGTTGGACGCTCACCCGCGAGCTGGCCCGCGCCGCCAGGGCAGGGAAGTCAGGCACGGCGGGGGAGAGCAGGTCCGGCCGCGCGGCGAACAGCTCCCGCAGCGAGTCGTCGCTGCGGGCTGCCAGGTCCTTGCTGAGCGCGCGAATGAGGGACATCAGTCCAACGTTACCGCTGGTCAGGTTTTCCTGCCCGGCGCCGCCCTGCAACGCCGTCGAGCACCAGGAAAAGCATCAGGACGAATGCGGCGGGCAAGCCGTACAGCGCCGTGTAGGTTACCCACGCGGGAGCCACTGACCCGGCAAAGGCAAGGGCCATGACCGCCGCCACGGCGGCCAGCGAGAGCACGGCAATGACGGCGGCGGCAATCATGATGGGCCGCCGGTAGCGCGAGGGTGTCATGGACGTAACGCTACCGCCCCTCCGGCAGCGCGCGTGAACCCCGGCGTCCGGGGCGGCATGAAGCGGGATTCGGGCGCGGGGCAGGCTAACCTTGAAGGATAAAGACCAACACGGTACGCAGCTGCCATACCTTAAACCCGCACAACCGGTGCGGATGCGGTGGCGGCCGGCCGTGTCTCACAACAGCAGAACGAAGAAGGTTGATTCAATGCCTACCGGCAAGGTCAAGTGGTATGACAAGGACAAAGGCTTCGGGTTCCTCGCGGGAGAGGACGGCCAGGAGGTCTTCCTGCCCAAATCGTCGCTGCCCGAGGGCGTAACGGAACTCAAGGCCGGCACCCGCGTGGAGTTCGGCGTGGCCGACGGCCGCAAGGGTGCCCAGGCCCTGGGCCTGCGCGTCCTCGACAAGACTCCCTCTATCGCCAAGGCCAAACGGCCCAGCGCCCGCGACCTTGCCCCCCTGGTCCAGGACCTGGTGACTGTCCTCGACAATCTTTCGGGCACCCTGTCCAACGGCAAGTACCCGGACGGCAACAAGGGCAAGGCCATTGCCGCCGCCCTGCGTAAGGTTGCCGACGAGCTGGACGTTTAGGCAGCAATGAATCCGGAAGCTGAACAGCCCGACGCAGGAATGCAGGCCTCGGAACAGGAGACAGCCGATATGCCCCAGGCAGCTGCCTCTGAGCGCACTGCCGTCTCCCGCGCCGCCGCGGCCGTGAAGGCGGCCCCCCAACGCAAGGCCGGCGTGCCGGTGTGGCGGACAGGGAAGCCGGACGCGTTCCTGGCCGCCGCCGTCGACGTTGCCAGGACTGCCCTCGAGGGAATCACCTCGGCGTCGGACATCGGTCCACACCTGGCTGCCAAAAGCGAAGGCGACCGCCTGGTGACGCACCTGTTCGAATCCAGGCTGCCCGGGTACTCGGGCTGGCAGTGGTACGCCGTCATCACCCGCAACTCCCGCTCCAAGCTGGTGACGGTCAACGAACTGGGCCTGCTGCCCTCGGAGGATTCGATCCTGGCCCCGGAATGGGTGCCGTGGGCTGAGCGGGTGCGGCCCGAGGACGCCCGGGAAGAGGAGCACGAGCAGGAGCGCGCGGTTCCCGACGCCCAGGCTGCCGGAGAATCCGAAGCCGAACCGGAGACTGAAAAGGCAGAGCCTGTGCAGCAGGCCGGGTCCCCGGACGCTGCCCAGGCAGATGACGGGGAGGGCTAGCCAGCCCCCTCATGGTGGTCCCATCGAACCAACCAACAGCAAACGGCGCCGTCCGGGGTAAACCCGGGCGGCGCCGTCGTATGTTCTGTCGCCGGGCCTTGCCGACGGCGGGAGTTACTTGCGCAGCTCGCCCACCACGTAGTCAATGCTGGCCAGCAGGGCTGAAACGTCCTCGGGGTCGATGGCAACGAAGGTGGCGATACGCAGCTGGTTGCGGCCCAGCTTGCGGTAAGGCTCCGTGTCCACGATGCCGTTGGCGCGCAGGACCTTGGCTACCGCGGCGGCATCCACAGAGTCGTCGAAGTCGATGGTGGCAATGACGTTCGAGCGCTCGTCCGGGTTGATGACGAACGGCGTCGCGTACTCAGATGCCTCGGCCCAGGTGTAGATGCGGCCGGCGGAGTCGGCGGTGCGTCCCGCTGCGAAGTCCAGGCCGCCGTTGGAGTTCAACCACTGCACCTGCGCGTCCAGCGTTACCAGCGTGGACAGCGACGGGGTGTTGTAGGTCTGGTTCAGCTTCGAGTTGTCGATGGCGGTCTGCAGGTCCAGGAAATCCGGGATCCAGCGGTCGCCGGCTTTGATCCGTGCTGCGCGTTCGAGGGCGGCGGGGGAGAACAGGCCAAGCCACAGGCCGCCGTCGGAGGCGAAGTTCTTCTGCGGGGCGAAGTAGTAGACATCGCTCTCGGCCACATCGACGTCCAGGCCGCCGGCGGCGGAGGTCGCATCGACCAGTACCAGTGCGCCCTCATCGGCATCCGCTACGCGCTTTACCGGAGCGGCGACGCCGGTGGAGGTTTCGTTCTGCGGCCACGCGTAAACGTCGACGCCGGCCTCGGCCCGGGCTGCCGGGCGGGTGCCCGGGTCCGACGTAATGATGGAGGACGCATCCAGGAAAGGTGCCTTATTGGTGGCTGCGGCGAACTTCGACCCGAACTCACCAAAGGACAGGTGCTGGGCCTTCTTCTCCACGAGGCCGAAGGAGGCAACATCCCAGAACGCTGTGGAGCCGCCGACGCCGAGGACAACCTCGTAACCCTCGGGCGCGCGGAAGAACTGGCTGAGGCCCTCGCGGACCGAGCCCACGAGGTTCTTGACGGGGGCCTGCCGGTGGGACGTGCCCAGGATGGTCTTCGACGCCGCAGAGAGCGCATCGATCTGTTCCTGCCTGACCTTGGATGGCCCGGCTCCGAACCGTCCGTCCCGGGGCAGGAGGTCGGCGGGAATAGTGATGCTGGTTTCGCTCACGGGTGCTCCAATGTCGGCGGGGAGGTGGCTTTAGCCGGTCGGGCGGATAACGCCGCCCGACAGTCGGCAGTGACTGCAATACAGGCCTTTCCCATTCTGCCTGAACAGGCGTAGGCGCGGGAGCCGGAGCCGCTAAAGTCCAAACATTGAGACACGGGAACCTGGAGCCTGCAACTATTAGGACAAAGTCAAAATAGGCTAAGCTTGGCTCCGGACTATGTCGCGCCGCATGGCGGCGGGCCGTGTGGGACAACGCGGAACAACGCAGGGTATTGCGCTCGAGGAGCTGAGCTGGATGACGGATCTGATCGACACTACGGAGATGTACCTTCGGACCATCCTGGAGCTGGAGGAAGAGAACATCGTTGCCCTGAGGGCCCGTATTGCAGAGCGGTTGCGCCACTCGGGCCCTACCGTGTCCCAGACCATCGGCCGGATGGAGCGTGACGGCCTGGTGGTGGTGTCCGGCGACCGACACCTGGAGCTCACCGAGGTGGGCCGCAAACGTGCCACGGAGGTCATGCGCAAGCACCGCCTTGCGGAACGGCTCCTGGCTGATGTCATCGGCCTGGACTGGGCCTACGTCCACGACGAAGCGTGCCGCTGGGAGCATGTGATGAGTGAGCGCGTTGAGCGCCGGATCTACGAACTGCTCAACCACCCCACCGAATCGCCCTACGGAAACCCGATTCCCGGACTGGCCGCACTGGGTGGCCACCCGGACCTGTCCTTGTCCGACGGTGCGATCAGCCTTCTTGAGGCCATGAAGACGTACGGCACCGCCTCTGCCGTGACCATCAGCCGGTTGGCTGAACCCATCCAGGTGGAACCCGAACTCCTGTCCCAGCTCGACGAAGGCGGCATCCGCCCCGGAGCGGCGGTATCGCTGGAGCGTGTGGGGGACTACATTTCGGTCCGTGTTCCGGGCATTGAAGGCGCCCTGGAACTGCCTCCCGAAGTGGCTGCCCACGTATTCGTAGCCGTCAACTGACACCGTAAAAGCCCTGCTTTTACCCCGTGGGAGCTGGATCACGCAAAAATAACGGAATTGTTACTAAGGGACTTAAGCCCCTATAGTTGAACGAAAGCGTTGATACTTAAGCGTTACCTGATCTGGAGCCGAGCTCTGCCAGCGGATCAGGAGCACCAAGTCATAACTGGCAGAGGCGGGGGAACCACAACTGGCAGCGGGGGACTGCCTTGGGGTGAAGTCCGTCAGCAGCAAGCCTCTTCCAGTGAAGGAACCTTCCGGGGATTTCTCTGTGCCGCAGCTTGCTTACGGCGGACCGGGTCTGTGAACTCTCTGACCCGAATCCGACAGCTAACTTCGCAGGCTATCCAGAGAGGAACCCTTCTTGACCATGCAGACCCCCCGGGGCCGCCGCCGCGCGGCGGGCCCCGCTGCTACGCCGCGTGCTGTCGAAGCCGTCCAGGCTGCCGAGACCTCGCGCCCCCGCGATCTCCACCGTGACGCGCGCCGCCGTCGGGGTCCGTTCCGCCAGATAACGGAATTCGCCTCGGCCAGCGGTATCGGCCAGAAGGCCGGCATCGCGCTTGCCGCCACCGGCCTGGTGCTTACCGTTACCGTCCCCGTGACCAGTCCCGTCATGGCAACTGACGCCAGCGGAACCGGTGCCGTTGCCGCCTCATCTGTGACGCCACAGCCCGCGATTTCCGCGGAAGCAGGCGCCCAGATCGACTTCAGCCGCTCCGCCGTGGTCACCCAGGCGGACCCTGACGGCAAGCTCAAGCAGCTGCTCAGCGCCCAGTCCGCAGGATCGGTCTCCCGGGCTGCATCCGCCGGTACCCTGGGGGCCCCGCTGGCCACCATGACCACGGCGTCGCCGTTCGGCTACCGCGTCAGCCCCATCACCGGCGGCACCGGCGACTTTCACCGCGGGCAGGACTATGTTGCCCAGTGCGGTACCTCCGTGATGGCTGCCGCCACCGGAACCGTGACTTTTGTGGGCTGGCACCAGTACGGCGGCGGCAACAGGGTGGTGGTGGACCACGGCAACGGCCTGGAGACCACCTACAACCACCTGTCGTCGTTCAACGTGAAGGAGGGCCAAACCGTCTCCCGGGGCGACGTCATTGCCCTCAGCGGGACCACCGGCGCCTCCACGGGCTGCCACCTCCACTTTGAAGTCCAGGTCAACGGTGAGGTCGTCGACCCCACCGGCTGGCTCTAGCCAAATGATGGTGGACTCTCGAATGGCCGTGACCCGCCGTGACCTGAATGTGACATTCAAACAAAACTGCTGTACCGTCTAAATCGCGTCAACTTTTCCGAAGTTGACGCTCTTGAGTGGATTGCCTAACTCTGCCACCGCTCAAGGTCCGTTCGCATTTCATCGTCTGGCAGGGGCGGGGGAACCAATTTTGGCCTTCTTGTTTCGAAGGCCTTGGGGTTAAGTCACGAAAGCTTCCTTGGAAGCCGTGTGGCCGGGTGACTCCCATCCGAATCCGACAGCTCACCTCGCAGGCATTGGGAGAGGCTACCTTCGTGTCTTCACGCCATAATGCTGCGCGCCACCGTGCGCAAACGGTTCGTACCAACCCTTTGGGCGCCGTGTCCAAGGCTGTAAGTGCCAATGCCGGGACAGTGGGTCGCCAGGCTGCAGTAGTTGCAGCCGCTTCCGGCCTCGTCCTGGCTATGGGCCTGCCGGCCGTCGCGGACACCACCGCGGGCGTCTCGGCATCCACCGAGTCGGGTTCGGCCCAGACCGCCCTGGCTGTCACCGCGGCACCTACCGCCACTGTTTCCTTCGAGCGCCCGGTCATCAAGACCACTGCTGCTCCGAAGCCGGAGCCGGTACTCACCCAGTCCACTGCGTCAGCAGCACGGGATGCCGGCAACGCCGTCACCGCAGCCGCTGGCTCAACCGAAGCTGCTTCCGAGAAGCTCGCGGAAACAGTTTCCTCCGCTGCCACCTCGGGCATCGCGGCCATCGCGTACACCGGCATTGGCCACCCGTACGTGTGGGGCGGCACCAGCCCCAACGGCTGGGACTGCTCCGGATTCACCCAGTGGGTCTACGCCCAGGCCGGCATCAGCATCCCGCGCGTCAATGCCTGGAACGCCATGAAGCCCACCTCCACCCCCCAGCCTGGCGATCTCGTCATGCAGAACGGCGGCGCACACGTTGGCATCTACGTCGGCAACGGCATGATGATCAGCGCGCTCAACCCGTCCCAGGGCACCCTTCTTCACGCGGTTGCCGCCACGGGAACCTCCTCGTTCTACACCATGAACTAGTTTCTGGGGCCCCAGGCCCCAGAAACTTTTTCTTTGCCCCCGCTTTTCGCTAAATCACACATCCCCGTTCGGGACGCGCCGACGTACCCCCAAGATGCCGGCGCGTCCAAAACCCCCGTGTTGCCTACAGGCCCGGGGATAACGAAAGAGAGAACTGATGACGACTCGTGCTACCGCACGGCATCGCGCCGAAGTCACCAAGACCAACTCAATCGCCATTATCGCCAAGGCTGTTGGCGGCAACGCCGGCGGCGTTGGGCGCCAGGCAGCGGTTATCGCCGCAGCCTCGGGCCTGGTCCTGACCAGCGGCATCGCCGCAAACGCAGCTGACACCAACGTCCAGCGCGACTCCGCTCCTGCATCCGCTTTTGAAGTTGGAACAGCTGTGGAAGCCCCGATCTCCGCGGCTTCCACCATCAACATCTCCTTCGAGAAGCCGGCCGTCAGTACCAGCCCGGCTCCGGTGGTTGAGGCAGAGCCCGAGGTTGAGGTCCAGGAAGCCGCTCCGGCTGCCCAGACACCCGCAACGCAGACCGCTGCAGCGCCGAAGGTCACCGCTACCGTCACGGCGCAGCCCGCATCTGCTCCCCAGGCATCTGCCAGCGGCAAGGGCGCAGCAATCCTGTCCGCAGCGTACGCCCAGCTCGGCGTCAACCAGGACTGCACCATGCTCGTCACCAACTCGCTGGCTGCCGTGGGCATCAACTTCCACGACTGGCCCGCTGGCTACCTCTCCCTGGGCCGCACCGTGAGCGCTGCCGAGGCCCAGCCCGGCGACCTGATCTACTACGCCGACGGCGGCGCCGGCATGGCCCACATCGCTGTTTACGCCGGCAACGGCCAGGCAGTGCACGGCGGCTACAACGGCAACCAGACCGTGGTCTTCAGCGCAAACGTCGGTTCCGGACCGGTCTTCATCCGCGTCAACTGATTCCCCCCGACAGGGCCGGTACGGCCGCCCTTCGGATAAAAGGACCCCTGCCCACGCGGCAGGGGTCCTTTGCCGTTAACGGGCGGTGCGCTCCGGACGCCCTTCCCTGACGATACTTGTGTGCCGTGATTAGCTGATCCTGCATTTCTTTGTTTACTCTTGTGGTGTCGATCCATAGCCCGGACATGCCGAGGGCAGCCGGCCCTCGTGCCCCTGACGGGTGCGGCCGTGAAGAGGTACGTGCATGCGCACTCTCGTTCTGAATGCTGGATATGAACCGCTGGCGGTTATTACTTTCCGCCGGGCGCTGGTGCTTGTGCTCACGGGCAAGGCAAGCGTGGTAGCGGAGGGCGATGATCCCGTGGTGGGTCCGCAGGAAATCCTGGGCCGCCCCTCCGTGATTCTCCTCAACCGTTACATCCGGCCCAGATACAACCATGCCACCGCCGTCAGCCGGCGCGGCGTCCTGAGGCGGGATGGGCACAAGTGTGCGTACTGCGGAAAAGCGGCGCACACGATCGACCATGTGCACCCCAAGTCCCGCGGAGGGGCGGACACCTGGGAGAACCTGGTGGCTGCCTGCCTGCGCTGCAACAACGTCAAAGGCGACCACACACCCGCCGAGATGGGCTGGAAGCTGCGGTTCGAGCCAGCGCCTCCGCACGGCACCATCTGGCAGATCAAGGAATTGGAAAAGCCCACGCCGGCGTGGGACCCGTTCCTCCTGCCGGAGCGGGCAGCCTGACCTTCGCTGACTGCCTGACGCGGGCCGACTAATTGACCTGGGCTGCCCGGTCGACCTGCGCTGACGGGCTGGTGGTCCTGGCGGTGTTGCCTGCGCTGGCCGCCGGGCCTGGGCTGTGGTGGCCGCCTCACCTATTGAGTGCCTGGACTGTCATGACGGCGCCCGGCACTGGCTACGCTTGAACCATGCAAGACGACGTGCCGGCCTTTGATGCCCTCATCCTGGCGGGAGGCCGGTCCTCGCGGCTGGGAGGAGTCCCGAAACAGGGACTGCTGTTTCGCGGAACCACCCTTCTGGAACGCGTCCTTGCGGCAGCTGAAGGAGCCCGGGCCACCGTAATTGTCGGTCCGGACCCCGGCCCGTTGCCCCCCGGAGTGCTCACGTGCCGCGAAGAGCCGGAGTTCGCCGGGCCCGCAGCGGCTATTGCCACCGGACTGGACGTCCTGGACCGGGCGGGGGCGGGTGCTCCGCACACCCTCGTCCTGGCCTGTGACATGCCATTGGTCTCCGGGGCTGTGCGTGCCCTTCTGGATGAGTTGTCCATGGGGCAGGGAGCGGGGACTTACATGGCCTGTACCGAGGATGAACACGGCGCAGGGAGGATGCAGCCGCTGGCCGGACTTTATAGCACAGACATGCTAAAAAAGTCCGCCCGGGAATTGGCCTCGAACGGCCGGTTGGTCAACGGATCAGTCCGGTCACTCCTTGCTAGTCTGGACGTGCAGCTTGTCGCCGTTCCGGCCGCTTACACGGCAGATGTGGATACGTGGGACGATGCCGCCGCACTGGGGATTGCCGCCGGCAGCCCGGACGTGGAGGACGGGGCCGGGCGCGGCCGCAGTTAACTTGGGAGGCACGTGGTGAAGAGCCAGGACGAAACACTGGAGGAATGGTGCAGGTCGCTGCTCCAGGCCTACGAGCTTGAGGATGTCCAGGTGGACATCAATGCCATCCTTTCCCTTGCCGGCGTCGCGGCGCATTCCGTGGTCCGTCCCGCCGCCCCGCTGACCACCTTCATTGCCGGATTCGCCGCGGGCCTGGCCTCGAACTCCGGCAGTTCGACCGATGCCGTGGCCATGGAAAAGGCCCTTGCCGTCGCCCGCACACTGGCTGCCGACTATGACGCTGAAGCCCCCGGGGCCCCCGGCGAATGACAGAAGCACCCGGGCAGGAAGCAGCATCCCCCGCAGGGCATAAACACAGCCATGGTCACAGGCATGAACACAGCCACGACCACAGCAACGGACACCCGCAAGGACAACTGCAGGAACAACCGCTGCGACAGAACGACGAAGGTCAGGCCGGAACCGGCCAGGAACAGGACGCGGGCCAGGGCCACCATCACCTGGCCCACACCTGGGCGGAAGCGCGCCAGGCCGCCTTTGACGCCGCAACGCCCATCCCGCCCGGACCCGTGCCGCTGGATCAGGCCCAGGCCCGCAGGCTGGAGCAGGACATCATTGCGCTCCAGGACATGCCGCACTACGCTTCCTCCGCCATGGACGGATGGGCAGTCAACGGGTCCGGGCCGTGGATCCCCGTCGAAGCCGGAGCCCGCCTGGCGCCGCACCAGGCCAGCCCCATCGTTACCGGCGGACTTATCCCGCCCGGCGGCAAGGGGATCCTGCGCAGCGAAAGCGCCGTCCTCGCCGAGGATGAGGACGGGCTCCCCGTCCTTGCCACGGGTGGCACCGCCCGCCCCGGTGAACCGCGCAACGGCCAGCACGTGCGCAAAGCAGGCGAGGAAGCACAGGAAGGGGACATCCTTGTTCCGGCGGGGGTGACCCTGAACCCGGCGCACCTGGCACTCGCCGCACTGGCCGGATATGACGAGCTGACGGTACAGGGCAAACCCCTGGTGCGCCTGCTGCTGACCGGGTCCGAGGTGGTGGTGCAAGGCCTGCCCGCCCCGGGGAAGGTCCGGGACACGTTCGGCCATCAGCTGCCGGCCGTCGTCGGCATGCTCGGTGGCATCCCGGGCGGACAGCAGCGCATCGGCGACTCCTACGGGGAGTGGCTCGCGGCCTTGGAGGACGTGGTCCCGGAGGGCCCCGGCGCACCCGGGCTCCCGGCCGACGTCGTCATCACCACCGGGGGGACGGGCCGCTCCGGCACGGATCATCTCCGCCGCGCCGTTGCCGAACTGGGCGGCCGCCTGGTGGTTGATGGCGTGGCCATGCGGCCCGGGCACCCGGTGGTGCTGGCCGAACTCCCGGACGGCCGGTTCGTCCTGGGCCTGCCCGGAAATCCGCTCGCCGCCATGATGGCGCTCTTTACGGTGGGCGCGCCCCTGTTGGCCGCCCTGGGTCACGGAACAATGCCGGAGGTGCAGGAAGTGGCCTCCGGAACGCTCATAGACCCGGATCCGGGCCGCACGCGCCTCAAGCCGTTCCGGCTGTTGTACGGGATGGCGTCGCCGGCCCAGCACACCGGCCCGGGCATGATGCGCGGGCTTGCGACGGCCGACGGCGTCATGGTGGTTCCGCCGCACGGCGTGCAGCTGGGGGAGCAGGTACCGGCCTTCGCGCTGCCGTGGGGCCCGCCCATTCCAGCGCCTGCGGAGCCCGCCAAGGCCAAACCGCGAAGCAGCAGGACGTCCCGGACGGCGGCGAAGGCCGGCCCTGCGGGGCCAGTGGACTGGAGCGCCCTTCTCGGCTGAGCCGGGGCTTGGCCGGGCAGGCACCCTGCAGTGCGATGATGGAGACATGAACAGGCAGGACGGTCCATGGGACGCGTGACGCAGCGCCGCAAGGTGCATAAGTATGTCCTGGACGGCTCGCCGAAGGCGCTGGAGTTTCCCGTCCGCTACCGCGAGGATGTCCTGGCAGTGGAGGAACCGTTGGAAATCCGGCTGGGCAGCCTCTCCTATTCGGTCACCATGCGCACTCCGGGCGACGACTTCGACCTGGTAGCCGGCTTCCTGGTGTCCGAGGGCGTGATCTGGACCCCGGACCAGCTGGTATCCCTGCGCTTCTGCGCCGGCGAGGACGAGAACGGTGTCCAGACATTCAACGTGGTGGAGGCCCAGCTGCGTCCTGACGTCCTCCTGCCGGAAACGGGACGGAACGTTTATACGTCCAGCTCCTGCGGCATCTGCGGGACGGACTCCATTGAAGCCGTCCGGAAGTCCTCGCACCACAGCCCCGCGGCGGACCCCCTCACGCTCGACGCGCACGTACTGGCATCCCTGCCCGCACTGCTCCGGAAGTCGCAGCGCCTCTTCGACGATACCGGCGGGGTGCACGCTGCCGGGCTTTTCCGGGTTGAGGACGACGGCGGCGTGCAGCTTATGTGCCTCCGCGAGGACGTGGGACGGCACAACGCGGTGGACAAGGTAGTGGGCTGGGCCCTGCGCGAAGGACTCCTGCCACTGCGCGGCACTGTCCTCCAGGTGTCCGGCCGGGCATCATTCGAGCTGGTCCAGAAGGCGGCTCAGGCGGGTATCCCCGTGTTGGCTGCCGTCAGCGCGCCGTCGAGCCTGGCCGTGGAACTCGCCGAGGCCAGCGGCCTGACGCTTGCCGGTTTCAGCAGGGGAACCAGCCTTAACGTCTACGCGGGGGCAGCCAGGATCATCAGCCCGGTGGCTGCTTCCGCGCCCGCCTGACGCTCCATCAACCCCCTTCGGATGCTGCCGTAAGGGGGTTGGTTTGAGGGCTACCAGCGGGTAGATTTGTCCATCGAATGGACACGATGATCCAATTTTTTCAAGCGCTAAAGAGGGCCCACATTGCATGACGACCGCAGGATCACGGAAGTCCGACTCACCAGGTTTGTGCGTGAGCGCATCGACCCTGCGGTCTACAGCCGGACCGTGCCCCTGACCCTGAGCAGCTGGGACGTACCGGATGAGCCGGTACCCGCCCTCGAAGCGATGCGGCAGCAGTTCCTGCCCCTCGAGCACGGGACGGCATGGGGCAAACCGTGGAGCACCAGGTGGCTCCGGCTGCAGGGCGACGTACCCGAGTCGTGGGGCACCGGCCCGGACACCACGGTCGAAGTGGTGGTGGACCTCGGATTCACCGTCCAGACCCCCGGCTTCCAATGCGAGGGAATTGCCTGGCGGCCGGACGGCACCATCATCAAGGCAGTCTCTCCCCGTAACAGGTACATCCCGCTGAAGCTCCTGGGCACCGGCATGGCGGTGGACTTCTACGTGGAGGCAGCGGCCAACCCGGACCTCGCACAGGACTGGACCTTCGCGGCAACTCCCTACGGTGACAAGTCCACTGCCGGAACGGCCCCGCACTACCGGCTGGGAACCATCGCCATCGCCGAACTCAACCAGACCGTCTGGGAACTGCAGCAGGACGTCTGGACACTGTCCGGGCTGATGGAACAGCTGCCCTTGGAACTCCCGCGGCGGCACGAAATACTCCGGGCCCTGGAACGGATGATGGACGTCATGGACCCGGACGATGTTACCGGGACCGCGGCCGCCGGCCGGGAGGCGCTGGCCGGGGTGCTGGCGCAGCCCGCTTACGCTTCTGCCCACCAACTGGTGGCCACCGGCCACGCGCACATCGATTCGGCCTGGCTGTGGCCGGTACGCGAAACCGTCCGCAAGTGTGCCAGGACCTTCTCCAACGTGGTGGCCCTGATGGACGAGAACCCGGACTTCGTCTTTTCGTGTTCGTCCGCCCAGCAGCTCGCCTGGATCAAGGAGTTCTATCCGGAACTGTTCAGCAGGATCCGGGAGAAGGTCCGCGCCGGGCAATTCGTTCCGGTGGGCGGCATGTGGGTGGAGTCTGACACCAACATGCCCGGCGGCGAAGCGATGGCTCGGCAGTTCATTGAGGGCAAATCGTTCTTCCTGTCCGAATTTGGCGTTGAGTGCAGGGAGGCCTGGCTGCCGGACTCATTCGGCTATTCCGCCGCACTGCCGCAGATCGTGAAGTCCGCGGGAAGCCGCTGGTTCCTGACGCAGAAGATCTCCTGGAACCAGACCAACCGGATGCCGCACCACACCTTCAACTGGGAAGGCATCGACGGTACCCGGCTGTTTACGCACTTCCCGCCGGTGGACACCTACAACGCCGAGCTCAGCGGCCGCGAGCTCGCGCACGCGGAACGCAACTACAGGGATCACGGCCGGGGCACCGTGTCCCTGGTACCGTTCGGCTATGGCGACGGCGGCGGGGGACCTACCCGGGAAATGCTCAGTGCCGCCGCCCGCACCGCAGACCTGGAGGGCTCACCCAAGGTTCGGATCGGATCCGCTGAGAGTTTCTTCCGGCAGGCCGAAGAGGAATATGCAGCCTTGCCCGTATGGGTGGGGGAGATGTACCTCGAGCTGCACCGCGGCACCTACACCAGCCAGGCGCGCACGAAGAAGGGCAACCGGCGCAGCGAGCACCTCCTCCGGGAAGCCGAGCTGTGGTGTGCCACTGCTGCCGTCCGCACCGACGCCGCCTTCGAGTACCCGGCAGCTGAGCTGAAGCGGCTGTGGCAGCTGGTCCTGCTGCAGCAGTTCCATGACATCCTTCCGGGCAGCTCCATTGCCTGGGTACACCAGGACGCCGAGCGCAACTACCAGGCCATCGAGGCCGCCCTGGAAGCCATCATCAGCCAGGCCGCCGCGGCAGCGCTGGGAGCAGGGGAGCGGACGTTCCTGCTCAACGCCGCCCCGCATGCCCGGAACGGAGTTCCGGCGCTGGCCGCCGCCGAACCGGCGGGCCAGGCTGGACCGGTCCGGGCCAGCAGCCAGGATGGCGGATACGTCCTGGACAACGGCGTCATCCGGGCTGTCCTGGACGCGGACGGCCTGGTGTCATCCCTGCAGGACTACGCATCAGGCCGCGAAGCCATAGCGCCGGGACAGCGCGGCAACCTGCTGGAACTCCACCGGGACACCCCCAACGAGTGGGACGCCTGGGATATTGATGAGTTCTACCGGCGCAACGTCACCGCCCTGACCGGCGCGGAATCGGTCCGGCTGGAGGAGGGGTCCGATGGCGCCACTGTTGTGGTGGAACGCCTGGCCGGAACCTCGCCTGTTACCCAGCGCATCACCCTCGCCCCGGGCAGCCCGTCCCTGGCCATCACCACATCAGTGGACTGGCAGGAACGGGAGAAACTGCTCAAGCTCGGATTTGCCCTTGATGTCCGCGCCGACCGGTCGGCGTCGGAAACCCAGTTTGGGCATGTCTTCCGGCCTACCCACACAAACACGTCCTGGGAAGCTGCGAAGTTCGAGATCTGCGCGCACCGCTGGATCCACGTGGGGGAGCCCGGCTACGGCGTCGCAGTTTCCAATTCGTCCACCTACGGCCACGACGTCGCCAGGAACATCAGGGAGGCCGACGGCGGCACCACCACCACGGTGCGCCTCTCGCTGTTGCGGGCGCCGAAGTTCCCGGACCCCACGGCCGACCGCGGCCGGCACGAGCTGTCCGTAACCGTCCGGCCCGGTGCTGATATTGGCGCCGCGGTGGAAGAGGGGTACAGGACCAACCTTGCGCCCCGGTTGGTCACGGGTGCCGCGCCGGTTGAGCCGCTGGTCTCGGTGGGCACGCCGGGCCTGGTTGTCGAAGCGGTCAAGCTTGCCGAAGACGGCTCGGGCGACGTCGTGGTCCGCCTGTATGAGTCGCTGGGGCAGCGCACCGCCGGGCGCATCACGGCGAATTTCCCCGTGCGTGACGTTGTGGTGACGGACCTGCTGGAGCGGCCCACCGAGGCTCCCGGGGTGTCCGCGGCTGAGGGTGGCGCGGACCTGCAGCTCCGTCCGTTCCAGTTGGTGACCCTGCGCTTCGTGCGGTAGTACCGGAGGTCATCATCGTCCAGGTCTGGGGGTCCCGCCGAGCCCGCAGACCTGGACGGAAAACCGGGGCGTAGACGCGCCTGCGCTGCTAAAAGGACCGTTAAATAGGCTGAGTGGGGGCGGTCCCCAACGGCCGCCACCACTCATCCCCCCAATGCATGTGAAGGCCCCCGAAGCAGGGCGTCGTCCAAGAATTTATCCCCGTTCAAAAACGCGCCGTGCCTCACCTTCACACATTCATGATTGTTTCATATTCTAATGATTTTGTGAAAGGCAGTTTGGTTACTTTTCGGTAAATGACGTTCCGATGCCGGCCCGCTTGTCCTGCCTTATCCGTGCGGCCCAGATCAGTGCCAGGCCAATAACGAAGCACAGTACGGCCGTGTAGTTGACGATGAACCGCAGCGACCCCAGTCCCGGGGGCACCACCGGGAAGAACAATGTCAGCGCGATGGACAGGCCACCCACCGCCAGGAGTCCGGCTGCAACACGGACCAGGAGGGGCAGGCGGCTTCGCGCCGCGCGGACCATCGCCGGAAAGAGTACGAGTGAAACGAAGGCGGGGTAGGCCCGTCCCGCCGCACCGTAGTACTCCACCAGCACGCCGTTGCGGTGGTCCTTGCCGGAAACTGTCACCAGCCCCGCCGAGGATCCGGCCGTGTCCATCAGGAGGAACACCACCACCACCAGTGCCGAGAGGACAGCCAGCGCCAGCATGCCTGTCCGGCCCGTGATCAGCCGGTATGCATTCGTGGCACCGAAGCCCTTGGTGATGCGGACCCCCACGAAGTAGATGGCGCCGAAGATGACGAACCGCAGCAACAGGTTGGTCAGGTTGATGCCACCCAGCGCCTGGTCGATGGCGACGTAGGGAGCCTCGATGCTGAGCAGGATAGCGAGGGTCATCAGGGCGAAAATATAAAACAGTGACCTGTTCCTGCCGCGCAGGGCGCTGGGGATGCGGGCGATGGCAATCATCGCGCAGATCGCCAAAGTGGTCCATTGAAGGATAGTGATCATCCCAGGTTCTCCCATATTTTTTCCGTCTGTGCCTGGTCCTGCTCCTGTCGGCGCAATACCTTGCCCAATGCCTGCATCCTGTCGCCCACCAAGGCGGTGAGGTCGCCGTCGGACATGCTGTCCAGCGCCTCCTGGCGCGCTCCTGGCGCCCACCCGGCTTCCTCTTCCGTGATCAGGCCGGTGGCTACCAGCCCGCTTGCCGGGTCCACCCCGGCCGCCAACGAGGTGGCCACCGCCAGTTCCGGCGACAACCTGTTGGCTGTCAGCTGGGCGGAGTAATTCTGCGGTGCGATCCCGGTGGCGGCTGACACCCGGTGCCGGACCTCTCCGTCGTCGATCGCATCCACCCAGTTCTTCACCGAGGAGGCATGCGGGACCGGGCTCAGGGGAGCCGGCGCAGCGCCCTGGCGGCCCAAAGGGTCCATGGCCGGACGAGCCAGCGCCGCGCGCAGCAGGTCCGCCGTCGAAATCTGGCTGACCAGCTCACACCGGGTGGGCGGCTGCGGCGGGCCTGCAAGGACGCGATAACTGTCAAAACCCGCAAGGGCGGCCACGGGGTTGATGTTGTACGCGCGGCTGATGCTCACCACCGTGGAGACGGAAACCTTGCCGCGCACCAGTTGCTGGGCGAGCGTGGTCCGCTTGATCCCGGAGACCCGGCAGACGTCTGCCGTGCTGGCATCAGGGGCGATGCCTTGCAGCCAGCGCTGGAACGCCTTGGCGGGAAGGGTCATGAAGTGCTCTCTGCAGGACGGATGGTGAGTCGATTTTACCGTGCCGCGGGACCGCCGATTTTACCCGGGGAGGTGTTTCGACTATGCTTGATGGTCGAGCCCGTTGGTCCGTACACCCCCCAAGTCCGGACCAGCGGGTTCTTTCATGCCCGCGGCCCGGAGCGCCTTTCCCGCGACTGTCCGTACGGCATCGCCGGGCCTGTTCCGGCATGGGACCGGCTGCGCATGCACCCGGGCGAAAGGACGCATCAATGACTGCAACCCTTGTTGCCAAAGACCTCTCCGGCGGCCACGGCCACCGCACGCTTTTCGAAAATCTTTCCTTCACGGTGGCGCCGGGAGACGTGGTGGGCGTAGTGGGCGCCAACGGTGCCGGGAAATCCACTCTGCTGCGCCTCCTCGCCGGCGTCGACCAGCCCCAGGGCGGCTCCGTCAGCCTGGCCCCCGCCGACGCCTTTGTGGGGTGGTTGCCGCAGGAACACGAGCGAGTGTCCGGCGAAACCGTGGAAGCGTACATCGGCCGCCGCACCGGCTGCACCCAGGCCACCGCCGAAATGGAATCCGCCGCAGAAGCCCTGGGCGCCGGAGCTCCCGGCGCGGACGACGCCTACGCCCGCGCCTTCGACCGGTGGATGGCATCGGGCGCCGCAGACCTGGACGAACGCATCCCGCCCGTCCTCTCCGACCTTGGCCTGGCAACGGGCGCCGATGCCCTGATGACAGGGCTGTCCGGTGGCCAGGCCGCCAGGGTTGCCCTTGCCGCGCTGCTGTTGAGCCGGTTCGACGTTGTGCTGCTGGACGAGCCCACCAATGACCTGGACCTTGCCGGGCTGGCCAAACTGGAAGACTTCGTCACCAACCTGCGCGGCGGCGTGGTGCTGGTCAGCCATGACCGCGAGTTCCTGGCCCGCTGCGTCACCACCATTGTGGAACTGGACCTGGCCCAGAACGCCGTAGCGGTCTACGACGGCGGGTACGACGCCTTCCTCGAAGAGCGCGCGGTGGCACGCCGGCACGCCCGCGAGAAATACGACGAATTCGCCGCCACGAAGGCGGACCTGGTGTCCCGCGCCCGTACCCAGCGTGAGTGGAGCTCCCAGGGCGTGCGGAACGCCATGAAGAAGAGCCCGGACAACGACAAGATCCGGCGCGCGGCCAGCACTGAGTCCTCCGAAAAGCAGGCCCAGAAGGTCCGCCAGATGGAGTCCCGCATTGCCAGGCTGGACGTGGTGGAGGAGCCCCGGAAGGAATGGCAGCTCCAGTTCAGCATCGGCCAGGCTCCCCGCTCCAGCGCCGTCGTGGCCACCCTGCGCAACGCCGTGGCACGCCAGGGCAGCTTCACGCTGGGACCGGTCAGCCTCCAACTCAACGGCGGCGAGCGCATCGGGATCACCGGGCCCAACGGTGCCGGGAAGTCCACCCTCCTGCGCCTCCTTTTGGGAACGCAGGCACCGGACGACGGCGACGCCTCCATGGGTGCCACGGTGGCCATCGGAGAGATTGACCAGGCCCGCGGGCTGCTGGACGGCGGCTCGCCGCTGGGCGACGCGGTCGAAGCGGTCCTGCCGGACTGGAACAGCGCAGACGTCCGGACGCTCCTGGCAAAGTTCGGCCTGAAGGCGGACCACACCTCGCGGACCGTGGATTCCCTGTCCCCGGGGGAGCGGACCCGGGCTTCCCTGGCACTGCTCCAGGCGCGCGGCGTGAACCTGCTGGTGTTGGACGAACCGACCAACCACCTCGACCTGCCGGCCATAGAGCAGCTGGAAGAGGCCCTTGAAACCTACGACGGAGCCCTGCTGCTGGTCACCCACGACCGTCGGCTGCTGGAAAACGTCCGGCTCGACTACCGGTGGCACCTCGAAGACGGCACGGTCCGGCAGCTCCACCACACTGCTAGCCAGGAGAAATAACCATGAGCATGGACCGCGTGGCCTGGAGCTCGCTGTACAACATCAGCACCGCGAAGAGTGGCTCCAAGCCGTTCTCCAAGGAAACCCTGAAGCGGGTGCTGGCCTTCGCCGCCCCGCACAAGGGCAAGCTCATCGCCTTCGTGCTCTCTTCCATTGCGGCGGCCTTCCTGGCCGTGGCCACCCCGGTGCTCGCCGGCCAGGTGGTTGACGCCATCATTGCCAAGGCAGCCACCGAAACCGTGATCTGGCTTGCCATGCTGATCGCCATCGTGGCTGTGGGAGAGGCCGGCGTGGGGCTGCTGACCCGCTGGTTGTCGTCGATCATCGGCGAAGGCGTCATCGTGGACCTGCGCACCCGGGTGTTCGACCACGTGCAGCGCATGCCTATTGCCTTTTTCACGCGTACCCGGACGGGAGCGCTGGTCAGCCGGCTCAACAATGACGTCATCGGGGCGCAGTCCGCCTTCGCCGGCACCCTCTCCGGCGTGGTGAGCAACTCCGTGGCCCTGGTCCTGACGCTGGCCGTCATGCTCAATACATCGTGGCTGGTGACAGTGCTCGCCATGGTGCTGCTGCCGATCTTCCTTATCCCGGCCCGGCGCATGGGCTCCAAGCTGGCAGACCTGCGCCGCGAAGCCGCCGCACACAACGCCGCCATGGGCACCCAGATGACGGAGCGGTTCTCCGCGCCGGGTGCCACCCTGGTCAAGCTGTTCGGCCGCCCGGATGAGGAATCCCGCGAGTTCGCTGCCCGCGCAGGCAGGGTCCGCGACATCGGCGTCCGCATGGCGATGCTGCAGTTCACCTTCGTCACGGCCCTGACGCTGGTCTCAGCGCTCGCCTTGGCGCTGGTCTACGGCCTGGGCGGCTGGCTCGCCCTGGGCGGCCAGTTGGCCCCCGGCGACGTGGTGGTCCTGGCGCTGCTCCTGACCCGGCTTTACGCCCCGCTCACGGCGCTGTCCAACGCCCGGGTGGAAGTCATGAGCGCACTGGTCAGCTTTGAACGGGTGTTCGAAATCCTGGACCTGAAGCCGCTCATCCAGCAGAAGCCGGACGCCCGCCCTATTCCGGCCGGGCCGGTGTCAGTCGAGTTCGACGACGTCCGGTTCGCCTACCCGTCGGCGGACAAAGTCTCCCTGGCCTCCCTCGAGGAAGTCTCCACCCTGGACACCCGCGGCGGCGAGGAAGTGCTGCACGGTGTCAGCTTCCGGGTTGAGCCGGGCCAGACGGTGGCTCTGGTGGGTTCATCCGGCGCCGGCAAGTCCACCATCGCCCAGCTGCTGTCGCGGCTGTACGACGTCGACTCGGGCGCGGTGCGGCTGGGTGGCAACACGCCGGGAACCGGGATGGACGTCCGGGACGCCACGTTTGATTCCCTGCGGGACACGATGGGAATGGTCACCCAGGACGGCCACCTGTTCCACGAGACCATCGCCTCCAACCTTCGGCTTGCGCGCCCGGACGCCACGGATGATGACATGTGGGATGTCCTGCGGCAGGCACGCCTGGAGACGATGATCAGGTCGCTGCCGGACGGACTCGAAACCGTGGTGGGGGAACGCGGCTACAGGCTTTCCGGCGGTGAACGCCAGCGGCTGACCATCGCCCGGCTCCTGATCGCCCAGCCCCGGGTGGTCATCCTGGACGAGGCGACGGCGGCTCTGGACTCCACGAACGAAGCCGCGGTGCAGGCAGCCCTTGGCGCCGCCCTTGAGGGGCGTACCGCCGTCGTGATTGCGCACCGGCTGTCCACCGTCCGCGCGGCCGACGCCATCCTGGTGGTGGAGGGCGGCCACATCGTGGAACGCGGGACGCACACCGAGCTCCTGGCCGCAGAGGGCCGCTACGCGGAGCTCTACCGGACGCAGTTCGCCGAGGCCACGGCCGTCGCAGCAGAAGCCGTCCCCGAGGCCTAGCAGCCTTTCCGCGGCCTGTGGGGCGTCAGGGGCCGGGCGGGGTGGCGTCGGGCGCGGCCAGCGCGGGCAGGATGTGGTCCGTCAGCAGCGGTGCGAGGTCGCCGGGAAGGGTAGCGCCGGCACCCAGCCCGGAAGCGTCCGAACCAGCGGCTTCCGAAACGGCTCCGTCCCGGCCGGCAAGGTCCAGCCAGCGGATCTCCGCAATCTCGGCCGACGGATGGGCCTGCCACGTCCCGGGCGCCATGAACACCGTGGCCTCAATATCCGTGTCGGCTTCGTTGGCGGCATCGGCAATCCATACCCCCATCAGCCGGAGCTGGCGTGGCTCGATGACGATGCCCACTTCCTCCTCCAGCTCGCGGGCCGCCGCCTGCACGGCCGTCTCGCCGGGTTCCGGTTTGCCGCCAGGGTGCATGAACATGGTGGTGCCGCGTTTACGGACGGTGAGGAGGCGGCCGGCATCGTCAAAAACGCAGACGGCGGACACCACGATCCGGTGCTTCATGAGTCCCCATCCCGGGTCAGGTGCGTGGTGAGGAGCAGGTCCTTGTGCGGCCCGGCCACGTCCCAGCTGTAGCTGAACCGGTGCGGGCCCTCGAACGTGTAAGCCACGCGGTAGGTATCGGGATCGCACCAGTGGTTATCCAGGTTGGCCTCCGGGGCGAAGCTCATGCGGTGGAATGGCCGCCCGTCCGGGAAGAAGACGTCCAGGGCGTCCGGCCGGCCGCTGGGCCTGAGCAGGTAGTCGCGGGTGGCGGGGCCGGTGAAGGTGGGCCAGCGCATGGTGCCTTCCTCGCGAAGGTGCAGGCCGGCGTCGGGCGCTGGCGTGAAAAGTACGACGCCGGAAAAGGTTCCGCGGGTGCCGGCCGCCCGGTCCAGCAGGTCCCGTTCGACGGTCCAACGGCCGGGGCTACCCGCATCAGCTGTCCCGTCCGGTGCGCCGGCGGGGCCGAGCAGGTAGGCGCGAAGGTCAAACGCCGGGGACTCGAAATTCAAGTGCCCTCGATTGGAATCGAACCAACGACACCGGCTTTAGGAGAGCCGTGCTCTATCCACTGAGCTACGAGGGCAGGCATCCTGGGGATCGGCGGCGCCGGTCCGGACGGACACGCATACCAGCATACAAGGTACGGAGCCGTACTACGCTCAAGGCATGAGTCCTGCCCCGTCGGCCGCTCCCGCTGCCACCCTCATACCGGACACAGCATCCACCCGGCAGTACATCGGCGCGTGGTCCGTCCTGAGCGTTCTCCAGTACTTTGCGGCGGAGGCCGCCGTGGTCATGGCCTGGGCCGGTCCGCGCCCCTATGACCTGCGCACCGGCTACATCAGCGACCTTGGCGCGCTCAACTGCGGTATCTACGACGGCCGCCAGGTGTGTTCGCCGTTGAACTGGCTGATGAACGCCTCGTTCGTGGTGCAGGGGCTGGGGCTGCTGTTGGGCGCGGTGCTGCTGACGTCCGGGCTGTTGTGCGTCGCGGCCCGTCCCGGTGCCCGGGTTGAGCCGGGCCGGCGCCGGCCATGGTTCGCGGCCGCCGCGGTGCGGGTGCTGACGGGAGCGGCAGGGGCGGGAACCGTGCTGGTGGGGCTCGTCCCTGAGGACGCCGGCTCCGGCTGGCATTTCGTCGGTGCCGTTACCTACTTCCTCACCGGCGCGGCGGCGCTGCTGGTGCTGGGCTTCCTCTGGCTGCGGAAGGCACGCATGGCCTGGTTCCTCCTGGCCTGCGGGGCCGTCTCCCTGGCGGCGCTGGCAACCGGCGGCCTGACCGGCATGGACGTTCCGGAGCCCGGGACGCTGGAACGGCTCATGGGCTATCCGGTCACGGTAGGCATGGCAACGGCGGGAATCGTCATTGCACGGCGTGTGCACAGGCATCGGAAAAACCTGCGGGCCGGGCTCAGCCGGCCGTCGCGGCCTTCCGCTTCCGCGTCCCGATAACCACCGCGGCCGCCCCGGCTAGGAGGCTCAAAACCAGCAGCACCCACCCGGCCACCGTGAGGCCGGACGCGAGGGCCACCTGGCCGGCGTCGGGAGCATCCGGTCCCATCAGCGCGTCAATCGCCACGTTGGCCCACAGCCGGACCACGACGAACAGCATGGGGAGGGCCCACAGCACCCAGCGCAGGGACTTCTTGGCCACATTGGTGCCGATGAGCAGCAGCCAGGTGAACCCGAAGATCAGCGGGAACAGGATGCCGGCGGT
Source organism: Pseudarthrobacter sp. 10T415 (assembly GCF_056394175.1). Taxonomy (NCBI): domain Bacteria; kingdom Bacillati; phylum Actinomycetota; class Actinomycetes; order Micrococcales; family Micrococcaceae; genus Pseudarthrobacter; species Pseudarthrobacter sp. 10T415. The sequence continues at coordinate 46,165 of NZ_JBFTHJ010000013.1, forward strand.
CTTGTGGACGTAGTTGAGCTGGCCGCGCGCGTCGTCATTCATGGCGCCGCGCAGATCCTCGATGTAGGCAGGATCGAAGCCGCCCACCAGGGAGTCCGGCATGGGCTTGCCGACAGAGAGCTGGGTGAGCTGGTCCATGGTCAGCAGGTGCAGGTACCAGAACAGGAACAGGCTGGCCACCACGCCCGCGATCAGGATGAGGTTGCTGTTGTTCTGTGCTTTCTCTGGAGTGCGCGCGGTGGTGGGGTTCACCACCGGTGGGAGATGGTGCTGCGGCACGGCAGCCTTTGCACCGTGCTTCTTGATCCGCTGGGCAGGGGTTTTGGCCATGGCTCCATTATTCCGCCCCATAGACTGAAGCCATGACCATTGGCCGACACAGCGCAGCTGTACTTGACCCTGCACTGGACGACTACCAGCTGGCGGCGGCGCTGGTCCGCGAAGCCGGTCAACTGGCGCTCCTCATGCGGATGGCAGGACTGCAGTCCCAGCAGAAGACTTCCGTTTCCGACGTCGTGACGGCCGCGGACCACGCTGCGGAGGAATACGTCCTCTCACAGCTGCAGAGGTGCCGGCCCGAGGACGGCATCCTGGGCGAAGAAGGCGCCTCCGTGCAGGGGACCAGCGGCCGCACCTGGGTGATCGACCCCGTGGACGGCACCTACAACTTCCTGCATGGCTCCACGTACTGGTGCTCGGCCATTGCGCTCAAGGATGAGCATGACGTCCAGCTGGGGGCCATCTTCCAGCCTGAGGAGGACAAGTTGTGGCTGGGCGGCAGCAGCCGGCAGGCCACGTTGAATGGCGACACCATCACCGTCTACAGCGACAACCACGGGGAACGCAACGCCACCGCGGCCGCCCAACTGGGTGCCGCCACCTACATCCACCCCACCTGGCTGATGGACCCGCTCTGCGCCATGCCCTGGCACGCAGCGGCGACCTCCGCCGCGGCGCTGCGCATGCTCGGATCCGGCTCCTGCGATCTGGGCAGGGTGGCCGACGGGCAGCTCGGCTGCTGGTTCCAGCACAGCTGCCCCGAATGGGACTGGCTGCCCGGCAAAGCGATTGTCCGCGCCGCCGGCGGCGCCGTGGACACCGTGCAGGTCAACGGCCTGGAGTGGTTCATGGCCGGGGGCACGACGGCGGTGCGCGAGTTGCGTGCCGCGCTCGAATCAGGCTCGGTGGCCTAAGCCGTTCCGGGCTCTCAGGGGCACGTCATCCACAGGCCGGGAGTGGGTGTCGGTCCCACCGCCTAGACTTGTAGGCACCATGGATATGTTGTTTGACCCGTACTCTGACGGACCGTTCAAGGCCGCCCCCGCATCTGCCACCCATACCAGGACCCGTTCCGACGGCGTGGCCACCGCGGCCGGGCCGGGAGGTTCGGCGTCCGGTGGCCATGCCGCAGGCGGGCACGCGGAGCAGCACCAGTCCGGGCAGCACCACGGCAGGCGCCTGGATCCCGCCAAGCTGACGGAAGGCCTGAACCCCCAGCAGGAGGAAGCGGTCAAGCACGCCGGAACGGCACTGCTGATCGTGGCCGGCGCGGGTTCGGGCAAGACCCGTGTGCTCAGTAACCGGATCGCCTACCTCATCGCCACCGGGCGCGCCCACCACGGTGAAATCCTGGCGATCACCTTCACCAACAAGGCCGCCGCGGAAATGCGGGAACGCATCGAAGCGCTGGTGGGCGGCCGCGCCAAGATCATGTGGATCTCCACGTTCCACTCCTCGTGCGTCCGCATCCTCCGCCAGGAGGCCGCCAACGTGGGCCTGAAATCCAACTTCTCCATCTACGATGCCGCGGACTCGCTGCGCCTGGTCACCCAGGTGTCCAAAGCCCTGGACCTGGACCCCAAGAAGTTTGCGCCTAAAGCCATCCAGCACAAGATCTCCGCGCTGAAGAACGAGCTCATCGACGCCGATTCCTACGCCTCGGACGCCAACTACAACGACCCGTTCGAGCAGGCCGTCGCCGAGGTCTACAAGGGGTACACCCAGCGGCTGCGCCAGGCCAACGCCATGGACTTTGACGACCTCATCGCCGAGACCGTTTACATGTTCCGGGCCTTCCCGGCGCTCGCGGAGTCCTACCGGCGGCGGTTCCGCCACGTCCTGGTGGACGAATACCAGGACACGAACCACGCCCAGTACGCACTGGTCCGCGAAATCGTGGGGGAGGGCCCGGGGGCCTCGGAACTGACAGTGGTGGGCGACTCGGACCAGTCCATTTACGCCTTCCGCGGGGCGGACATCCGCAACATCGTGGAGTTCGAGAAGGACTACCCCGAGGCCCGCACCATTAAGCTGGAGCAGAACTACCGCTCCACGCAAAACATCCTCAGCGCTGCCAACTCGGTGATCTCCCGCAACCCCAACCGCCCCGAAAAGCGGCTGTGGACGGCCGAGGGCGAAGGCCACAAGATCATCGGCTACGTGGGCGAAAACGAACACGACGAAGCCCAGTTCATCGCCAAGGAAATCGACCGGCTCCAGGACGAGGACAACCTCCGCCCCGGTGACGTTGCCATTTTCTACCGCACCAATGCCCAGTCCCGCTCCATTGAGGATGTCCTGGTGCGCGTCGGGTTGCCGTACAAGGTGGTGGGCGGCACCCGCTTCTACGAGCGCAAGGAGATCAAGGACGCCCTCGCCTACCTGCGCGTCCTGGTCAACCCGGACGACGACGTCAACCTCCGGCGGGTGCTCAACGAACCAAAGCGCGGCATCGGCGACCGCGCCGAAGGGGCAGTGGCGGCGCTCGCCAGCCGTGAGCGGATTTCCTTCATGGCCGCTGCCCGCCGCGCCGAGCAGGCGCCCGCCATGGCCACCCGCTCCGTCAACGCCGTCCTGGGCTTCGTGAAGCTCCTGGATGATCTCGCCGAGGTAGCGGCTGGCTCCGGTGCTGCCGCTGCCCTCGAAGCAGTCCTGGAACAGACCGGCTACCTCGCGGGCCTGCGTTCCAGCACCGACCCCCAGGACGAGTCCAGGGTGGAGAACCTCGCCGAACTCGTGGCCGTGGTCCGCGAGTACGAACAGGAGAACCCTGAAGGATCGTTGGGGGCATTCCTGGAGCAGGTGTCGCTGGTGGCTGATGCGGACCAGATTCCGGATGCACCGGGGGCGGATATTGATGCAGCAGTGGCCGAGGCCAAGCGGCTGGGCGTGGTCACGCTGATGACCCTGCACACCGCCAAGGGCCTTGAATTCCCCGTGGTGTTCCTGACCGGAATGGAGCACGGCCTGTTCCCGCACCAGCGGTCCGCTACGGATCCGAAGGAACTGGCCGAAGAACGCCGGCTGGCCTATGTGGGACTGACCCGGGCCCGCAAACGCCTCTACGTCACACGCTCCGAAGTCCGCAGCATGTGGGGCCAGAGCCAGTACAACCCGGCCAGCCAGTTCCTCGAAGAAATCCCTGCGGAGCTGCTGGAGTGGAAGCGCGAGGGAACCAGCCGGCAGGCTGCCTGGGGCGGGGGATCGATCAGTTCCGGCCGGTACAGCGGCTCGTTCTGGGGTGCGGGCACTTCCCGCGGCGCCGCCGCCGATCCTTCGGCAGGCTTCAACGCCGACGTTCCCGCGGCCATCGCCCGGAACAGGGTCCAGCCGCAGAAGGAAATCATCGCCGTCAACGTGGGAGACAAGGTCAACCACACCAGCTTCGGCAATGGAACCGTCCTGGCGCTTGAGGGCGCCGGCGACAAGACCGTGGCGAAGGTGAAGTTCGACGTCGGCGAGAAACGCCTGCTGCTGCGCTACGCTCCGCTGACCAAGGTCGAGGTCCAGTAGCAGTAGCCCGGACCGTGTCCGCCGCCGGCGCAGGCGGCCGGAAGAGTAGCGCGGCCCTTGCCGCCGCCGTGCCGCAGGGCTACAGTTCAGGAAATTTCTGACGCCGAGCCCGGAGCATCGGAGCGGACCATGCGGATTCTTTTCGCCAGCCAGGCCATTGACGGGCACTTCAACCCGATGACCGGCGTCGCTGTCCGGCTGCGGGAGCGCGGCCATGACGTGCGGTGGTACACCGGCCCGGTCTTCGGACCGAAACTCGAAGGGCTCGGGATCCCGCTCCTGCCATTCGAGCGAGCCATCGAACACCGGGCAGACAACCTGTTGGAGCTGTATCCCGAACGGGCGCAGCTCAAGGGGCCCAGGGCCATTGGTTTTGACGGCGAAAAGATCTTCGCGAGCAACGTCAGCCATTTCTTCGAGGACATCCGCGGGTTTGCAGGCGAATTTCCCTTTGATGCGGCAGTGGTGGACAGCACCATGTTCATCCACCGGATGCTCTCCCGGCTGCTGGGCAAACCCGTGGTGAACTTCGTGGTGTTGCCCAACATGGAGAGCGATCCGCTGGTGCCGCCGCTGTTCTTCGGGTTCATGCCGCCCCGAAATCCTGCGGGGAAAGCCCTGCAGGCCGCTGCCGGGATCCTGTCCGACCATGTCATCCTGCGCCCCGCCGGCCAGAGCTACCGGCGGCAGCACGCCGCCTACGGGTTGGCGGTGCCCCGCCGCGGCCGCCTCATCGACGAGCCGTACCGATGCTCCGACGCCGTCATCCAGACCGGCCCCGAGGCCCTCGACTTTCCCCGGCGCCACGCCAACCCCAAAGTCCACTATGTGGGAGCCCTGCTCCCGCACCGGGTCCGGAATGTTGCGTCCTCCGGGCCGGACGACGAGTGGCCGTGCTACCCAGCCACAATCCTGGTGACGCAGGGAACGGTGGACAACGCCGACCATGGAAAGCTCATCATTCCCGCACTGGAGGCCGTCAAGGCTATGGATGCCCTGGTGGTGGTGGCCACCGGCGGCCGCGGCACAGAGGAACTCCGTGCCCGCTACCCGCAGGCAAACGTCGTGGTCCGCGACTATGTGGACTTCGCCAAGGTCCTGGAATTCACGGACGTGTTTATCAGCAACGGCGGTTTTGGCGGCGTCCAGCTCAGCCTCTCCAAAGGCGTGCCCCTGGTGGTCTCTGGAATCAACGAAGGCAAGAGCGATGTCAACGCCCGCGTTGAGTACGCCGGTGTGGGCATCAACCTCAAAACAGAGCATCCCAGTCCGGCCGCCATCGCCCGCGCGGTGGCCGCCGTCCTCAGCGAACCCCGCTGGAAGGCCCGTGCCCGGCACATGCGGGACCAGTTCGTTGACTCCGACCCCGCAGCGGCCGCGGCCGATGTCGTGGAAGGTGTGCTCCCGCCGTCGTCCGCCTGATTCCGCCATGGAGCATAATGGAGCCCATGCGACGGACTGCTTTGGGGATGCTCGCCGCCCTGCCTCTTGTGACCCTCCTGTTCACCGTTACTGCGTGCAGCGTCACCACTGAGGACCCTGACTACGTCCCGCCGGCGCCGCTGGCACCCATGGCCCAGCTCGAACAGGCCCCGCTGGCCAACCCCGAGGACTTTTCCGGCGGCGGGGAGGACGTTCTGTCCTTCGCCACTGAAGACCGGAGCATCGTCTGCTCGCTCACCTCGGCGCGGGGGGAACACATCAACCTTCCGTACGAAGAGAACAGCTTCAGCGACACCGCCAACAACAAACTCGCAACCGTCCCCGTGGCCCATTGCGAGCTTGCCACCTACGCCGAGCCGGCCCGCGGGGACGTCAAGGACGACTGCGCGGGAACCAACCTCGGCTACCTGGGCGGCGTGGCACTGCTGACCCCGGACGCTGCCCGCTACGGGGAATGCCGTTCCGGCGTCACCCAGACCGAAGCCACGTACGGGCCGGGCGGCAGCAAGGCCGGTCCACTGCTCCAGATACGCGCTTTGGCGAACGGGCAGAACCTGGAACGCAACGGCCTGCGCTGCTCGGCCTACAACGGTGGCGTGGCATGCGGAAACGTCTCGGCCGGGGTGGGGTTCTTTGTCACCCCGCAGAAGTATGAACTGATTTCCGCCCCCGCACCCGGCACCGCCACGGCGCCCGCAGATGCCCCAAAAACCCCGTAATTCCGCGGTTTTTCTACGCCCCATAGAATAGTGTCGTTACTCACATAAGCGGTACTCTGGAACGGCTCCGTCCTTCCAAAGGACTAGAGTTCCCCATGGAGCAACAACGCCGCGTGGCTCGTTTCCAACAGGCCGCCCGTGCGTGCATTCCGCAGCCCGGCCACCGTCTTTCGATGGTGTCCGGCTGTATAGAAACTACTTCGACGTAGAAGGACACTAAACCGTGGACCTGTTTGAATACCAGGCGCGCGATATGTTCGAGGCGCACGGTGTACCCGTGCTGGCCGGCATCGTGGCGTACACCCCTGAAGAAGCAAAAGCAGCTGCCGAAAAGATTGGCGGCGTTACCGTCGTCAAGGCACAGGTCAAGGTTGGCGGCCGCGGCAAGGCCGGCGGCGTCAAGGTTGCAAAGTCCGCTGACGAAGCACTTGAGCACTCCACCAACATCCTGGGCATGGACATCAAGGGCCACACCGTCAACAAGGTGATGATCGCCCAGGGTGCGGACATTGCCGAGGAATACTACTTCTCCGTCCTGCTGGACCGGGCCAACCGCAACTACCTGGCCATGTGCTCGGTTGAAGGCGGCATGGAAATCGAACAGCTCGCCGTCGAACGCCCCGAGGCCCTGGCGAAGATCGCCATCGACCCCGCCGTCGGCATCGACCAGGCCAAGGCTGACGAAATCGTCGCAGCCGCGGGCTTCGCTGAGGAACTGCGCGGCAAGGTCGCCGATGTCATCCTCAAGCTTTGGGACGTCTTCAAGAAGGAAGACGCCACCCTTGTGGAGGTCAACCCTCTGGTCAAGACCGGCGCCGGTGACATCGTCGCCCTGGACGGCAAGGTCTCCCTGGACGAGAACGCCGAGTTCCGCCACGCCAAGCACGCGCAGCTGGAGGACAAGGACGCCGCTGATCCCCTCGAGGCCAAGGCAAAGGCGCAGGACCTCAACTACGTCAAGCTCGACGGCGAAGTGGGCATCATCGGCAACGGTGCAGGCCTGGTCATGTCCACCCTGGACGTCGTTGCCTACGCCGGTGAAAACCACGGCAACGTCAAGCCCGCCAACTTCCTGGACATCGGCGGCGGAGCCTCGGCAGAGGTCATGGCCGCAGGCCTGGACGTCATCCTGGGCGACGAGCAGGTCAAGTCCGTGTTCGTCAACGTCTTCGGCGGCATCACCGCCTGCGACGCCGTCGCCAAGGGCATCGTGGGTGCGCTGGCCGAACTGGGCCACACCGCCAACAAGCCGCTGGTAGTCCGCCTCGACGGCAACAACGTCGAGGAAGGCCGCCGCATCCTCAACGAGGCCAACCACCCGCTGGTTACCCTGGCCGCCACCATGGACGAGGGCGCCGACAAGGCCGCCGAGCTCGCCAACGCAGCTAAGTAAAGGGACGCACCATGTCTATCTACCTCAACAAGGACTCCAAGGTCATCGTCCAGGGCATCACCGGCGGCGAAGGCACCAAGCACACCGCCCTGATGCTCAAGGCCGGCACCAACATCGTCGGTGGCGTCAACGCCCGCAAGGCCGGCACCACGGTGCTGCACGGCGAGAAGGAAATCACCGTCTTCGGCACCGTCAAGGAAGCCATCGCGGAGACCGGCGCTGACGTCTCGATCGTCTTCGTGCCGCCGGCATTCACCAAGGCTGCCGTCGTTGAAGCCATCGAAGCAGGCATCGGACTGGTCGTCGTCATCACCGAAGGCGTTCCGGTCCAGGACTCCGCCGAATTCTGGGCCCTGGCCCAGGCCACGGTTGACGCAGACGGTAACCAGGTCACCCGCATCATCGGACCGAACTGCCCCGGCATCATCACCCCCGGCGAAGCACTGGTGGGCATCACCCCCGCCAACATCACCGGCAAGGGCCCCATCGGCCTCGTCTCGAAGTCAGGCACCCTGACCTACCAGATGATGTACGAACTCCGTGACCTTGGCTTCTCCACCGCCATCGGCATCGGCGGCGACCCCGTCATCGGCACCACCCACATCGACGCCCTGGCTGCGTTCGAAGCCGACCCCGAGACCAAGGCCATCGTCATGATCGGTGAAATCGGCGGTGACGCTGAAGAGCGCGCAGCCGACTTCATCAAGGCCAACGTCACCAAGCCGGTTGTCGGCTATGTTGCAGGCTTCACCGCCCCCGAGGGCAAGACCATGGGCCACGCAGGCGCCATCGTCTCCGGCTCCGCGGGCACCGCACAGGCCAAGAAGGAAGCCCTCGAAGCTGCAGGCGTGAAGGTCGGCAAGACGCCGTCCGAGACCGCCAAGCTGCTGCGCGAGGTCTTTGCAACCCTTTAGGCTGCACCAGCACGAAAAAAGCGGCGCCTCCTGCTGTCCTTCGGGACGGCAGGAGGCGCCGCTTTTTTGTCTAAGCGCCGCTTTTTCGCTTAAGTACGACGACGGGTGGCAACTTGGCGGCCTGAAGGTGCCGTCCCGCCGTCGCACCCGTTCGTCGGTGCCCGTCAGACCTTGGCGCCGCTCAGCAGCTCGTCCAGCCGCTCGTAGCCTTCGGTCATGCCGCCCTCCATGCCTGACTGCGCCATGCCGTCCCGTGCTTCAAGGCTGGGGTAGACGGAGTGGCCGCGGAGCCTGCACCGGCCGCTGCCGAGGTCCTCGAAGGTCATGTATTCGAGGCTGACGATATCCGGGTAGCCGCCGAACTCGAAGGTCTGCAGCGCGAACTCATTTTCGCGGACCGTGTGGAAGATCCCGCGGAACTCGTAGGGCACCCCCTCCGGCCCGGTATGGATGTAACGGTAGGTGCCGCCGCTGCGGAAATCGTAGTGGTCCATTTCCATCTTCATGCCGCGCGGGCCCAGCCACTGGATGATCAGGTCCGGTTCCTTGTGGGCGCGGAAGACATCCGCTACGGGAAAGTCGAACTCGCGCTCATAGTCGATGAAGGGCAGGCCTTCGGGGACGGAAAGCTTCAGGGAGTTGCTCATCATTTCTCCTTTGCCTTGGCGCCGCGTTGCCCGGCGCTGGATTGAAGTACGGCATCGAGGTTGCGGAACTGCCCTTCGCGGACCAGCCGGTACTGGTCGATCCACGCTGTGAGCGCCTCAAGCCGTGCAGGGTTCAGGTGGACGGGCCTGCGCTGGGCGTCCCGGGTGCGGGTGACCAATTGCGCCTGTTCGAGTACCTGGATGTGCTTTGAGACCGCCTGCTTGGAGATCTCGAATGGTTCCGCCAGTTCATTCACCGTGGCCGGGCCTCGGCTCAGCCGGGCGATGATGCTCCGCCGGACGGGGTCGGCCAGGGCCAGGAAGGCCGAGTCCAGGGCCGTGCTGTCGGAAATCATCGGGAGTCCTTGCTCGACTGGGTGGATTGCTATTCAACTTTTTTGTTGATCAACCTTTCGGTTGATTAAGAGTAGGCCTGCGAATTGCCGGATGCAAGGGCTGGGGTCTTGTTTTCCATTTTCATAGTTTGTTAGTATGTCAGTACAAACTTTCTGAAGGAGAACTCGAATGCCATTGGTTCGCATTGATGTTAATGAAGGCCGCACCCCGGATGAGATGCAGCGCCTGAGCCGCGGCATCCACGACGCCATTCTCGCCGAGTATGGCATCCCGGAGCGGGACTACTTCCACATCCTCACCGAACACCCCCAGGGCCAGATTGTCGCGCAGGACGCCGGCCTGGGGTTCGAGCGCACTGGGGGAGTGGTCATGATCCAGATCTTCACGCAGGCCGGCCGCTCCCAGGAAGCCAAGCAGCAGCTGTTTGCTGCCGTCGCGGGGAAGCTCTCCGAAGTGGGCGTTGCCGGCGAGGACGTCTTCATCGGCTACGTGGAAAATACGGCGGGCGACTGGTCCTTCGGCTATGGCCGCGCACAGTACGTCACCGGTGAACTGGCTGTTCCGAAGAAATAGCAGCGCAAATATTTAGCGCGCTCTAATCGTGTTGTAAGTATGTCAGTACAAACCTTTGACAGGACATTCGATCTAGGGCAAAGTAGTGCCTGTGGCCCACACCACGGCCTTTACGGCCCGGACCACCAGCCTTCCGAAGGTGCCACGTTCCACACCAGAAAGGTCCACGATCACCGTGACCCATGAGCTTCTTACGATCGGGCGCATCAGCGTTGATATTTACCCGAACGACATCGGGGTTGGCCTGGAGGACGTTAACTCCTTCGGCAAGTACCTGGGCGGTTCGCCCTCGAACGTTGCCGTTGCCGCCGCCCGGCACGGCCGCCGGGCCGGTGTTATCACCCGCACCGGGGATGACGCGTTCGGCACCTACCTGCACCGCGAACTGCACAAGTTCAACGTCGATGACACTTTCGTGACGCCGGTTCAGGACTGGCCCACCGCGGTCACCTTCTGCGCCATCAAGCCCGCCACGGACGAGTTCCCGCTCTACTTCTACGGGCGCTTCCCCACGGCACCGGACCTGCAGATCAAAGCCGGCGAGCTGGACCTGGACGCGATCCGCGAGGCAGGGATCTTCTGGTCCACTGTCACGGGCCTCTGCCAGGAGCCCAGCCGCAGTGCCCACATCGCCGCGCACGAGGCCCGCCCCCGTACCGGGCTCGCCGAGGGCCAGTTCACCATCCTGGACCTTGATTACCGGCCGATGTTCTGGGCCTCCGAGGAGGAAGCCCGGGCCGAGGTCGCCAAGATCCTGCCGCACGTTACCGTCGCCATCGGCAACGACAAGGAATGCGCTGTCGCCGTGGGGGAGGGAACCCCCGACGAGCAGGCGGACCGCCTGCTGGCCGCCGGCGTGGAGATCGCCGTCGTCAAGCTCGGCGCGGAGGGCGTCATGGCCAAGACCCGCACCGAGCGCGTCGTCTCCGCCCCAGTCCCGGTGGAAACCCTCAACGGCCTGGGCGCCGGGGATTCCTTCGGCGGAGCCTTCTGCCACGGCCTGCTCTCCGGTTGGCCGCTCGAACAGGTCCTGGACTACGCCAACGCCGCAGGCGCGATCGTCGCCTCCCGCCTCTCCTGCGCTGATGCCATGCCGACGCCGGACGAGGTCACCTCGCTGCTGGCAGAACGTGGCCGCAGCGTGCCAGGTGCCGTTTCCGGTGCCTCCATTCCCGAAGGAGCAGCACTGTGACCCTCACCCCCGTGACCACCGGCCCTGCCGTGGCCGATGATCCCCGCCGGTATGAGCGCCTGAGCACCATCCGGCTGGAAGACCCTGAGGCCGTGGCCCGTGCGGCCAAGTCCCGCCGCCGCCACCCGGGCCTGAAGGCCGGCCGGCAGAACTTCATCGTTGCCGCCGACCACCCGGCCCGCGGCGCCCTGGCTGTCGGCAACGACCCCGTGGCCATGGCGGACCGCCGCCAGCTGCTGGACCGGTTGCAGATCGCCCTGGCCAACCCGGCCGTGGACGGAATCCTCGCCTCCCCGGACATCATGGACGACCTGCTTTTGCTGGGCGCCCTCGAGGGCAAGCTGGTGTTCGGGTCCATGAACCGCGGCGGCCTGGCCGGCCTGGTCAATGAGCTCGATGACCGGTTCACCGGCCACACCGCGGCCGCCCTTGAAGCGCTCGGTGCCGACGGCGGCAAGATGCTGACCCGCATCTGCTTGGGCGACCCGGATACCGTCGCAACCCTCGAAGCCACCGCCAAAGCCATCGATTCACTGGCTGAGCGGAAGCTGATCGCCATGGTGGAGCCCTTCCTGTCCGTCCGGGAAAACGGCAGGGTCCGCAATGACCTGTCCACCAACGCGGTGATCAAATCCATCGGCATCGCAGCGGGCCTCGGCTCCACCAGTGCCTACACCTGGATGAAACTCCCGGTCGTCTCTGAGATGGAACGCGTGATGGCTGCCACCACCATGCCCACCGTCCTGCTGGGCGGGGACCCGGATGGGTCCCAGGACGAAGTCTTCGCCACCTGGGAGGCTGCGCTGTCGCTGCCGGGCGTGCAGGGCCTTACGGTGGGCCGGACGCTGCTCTACCCCGCCGACGGGGATGTTGCCGGCGCCGTCGCCACCGCAGCGTCGCTGCTGCACCACACCACAGAACTTCCGGAGTAAACAGCCATGGGCACAACTACACGCAGGATGACGGTGGCGCAGGCCGTCGTCGAATACCTTTCCCAGCAGTACACCGTCGACACGATCAACGGGGTGGAGTACCGTGAGCGGCTCATCCCGGGCACGTTCGGGATCTTCGGGCACGGCAACGTGGCCGGTGTGGGCCAGGCGCTGAAGCAGTACCAGCAGCTGGACCCGGCCATCATGCCGTACTACCAGGGCCGGAACGAGCAGGCCCAGGTCCACCAGGCCGTGGGCTACGCCCGGCACACCCGCCGCCGACAGACGTACGCGATCAGCACCTCCATCGGCCCCGGTTCCTCGAACCTGCTGACCGGTGCCGCGCTGGCCACCACCAACCGGCTGCCCGTGCTGCTGCTCCCGAGTGACACGTTCGCCACCCGCGCCGCTGACCCCGTCCTGCAGCAGCTGGAGCAGCCGCACGCCTACGACATCACGGTCAATGACGCGTTCCGGCCGTTGTCCAAGTTCTTCGACCGCGTGAACCGGCCCGAGCAGCTGTTCTCCGCGTTCCACCACGGCCTGCGCGTCCTCACCGACCCGGCCGAAACCGGGGCGGTGACCATTTCCCTGCCGCAGGACGTCCAGGCCGAGGCCTTCGATGTCCCCGAGGAGTTCCTGGCTGAGCGCGAGTGGCGGATCCGCCGCCCCGACGCCGACGATGACGACATCGCCCGCGCTGTCGCAGCGATCCGGGCCGCGAAGCGTCCGCTGATCATTGCCGGCGGCGGTGTCCTGTATGCCTATGCCAACGACGAACTGGCGAAGTTCGCCGAGCTGACCGGTATTCCGGTGGGCAACACGCAGGCCGGCGTGGGTGTCCTGCCCTGGGACCACAAGCAGTCCCTCGGTGCGATCGGTTCCACGGGCACGACGGCGGCGAACGCCATTGCTGCCGAGGCGGACCTGATCATCGGCATCGGCACCCGCTACGAGGACTTCACCACAGCGTCCCGGACTGCGTTCCAGAACCCGGACGTGCGGTTCGTGAATATCAACGTTGCCCCGATCGACGCGTACAAGCACGGCACCACGCTGCCGATCGTCACCGACGCCCGCAAAGCCCTGGTCAAGCTCAACACGGCCCTGGGTGGCTACCGCATCGGCGCCGACCTCGAACAGCAGGTCGCGTCCGAGAAGCAGCGCTGGGACGCCACCGTGGACGAAGCCTTCGCCCAGGACTACGCGCCGCTGGTGAGCCAGAACGCCATCATCGGCGCCACCAACAAAGCCATGGACGCCCGCGACGTGGTGATCTGCGCTGCCGGGTCACTGCCCGGTGACCTGCACAAGATGTGGCGCGTCCGCGACCCGTTCGGCTACCACGTCGAATATGCCTACTCCTGCATGGGCTACGAGATCCCCGGCGGCCTCGGCGTCAAGCGCGCCGCAATCGCCGAAGCGAAAAGTACGACGGCGGCAGGCGAGCCAGGCGCGGAGGTGCGGGACGTCGTCGTGATGGTGGGGGATGGCTCTTACCTGATGATGCACACCGAACTGGTCACCGCCGTGGCCGAACGCATCAAACTGATCGTGGTCCTGATTCAGAACCACGGCTACGCGTCCATCGGCTCGCTCTCCGAATCCCTCGGCTCGCAGCGGTTCGGCACCCAGTACCGGGAACTGAACGAAGAGCAGCACAGCTTCGACGCGGGGGAGACCCTGCCCGTGGACCTGGCCCTGAATGCCGAGTCCCTTGGCGTGAAGGTCATCCGGATCGAACCGGGCGAGAAGGTCATCGCCGAACTCGAACAGGCCGTCCGCGACGCCAAAGCGGCCCCTGAAGGCACCGGGCCCATCCTGATCCACGTCGAATCCGACCCCCTGCTGGACGCGCCGTCTTCGGAATCCTGGTGGGATGTCCCCGTCTCCCAAGTGTCAGAACTGGATTCCACCAAGCAGGCTTTCCAGACCTACGCCGACCACAAGTCCCGCCAGCGCAAACTGCTCGGCTGACCCCCCCTACCTTTCATCCCCTTCGAACCACTCAAGGAAGAGTCCCATGACTGCAACAACCACCGAAACCACGGTCATCAACCACTTCATCAACGGCGCAGAAACCGCCGGTGACGGCGACCGCACCACCCCGGTCTACAACCCGGCCACCGGCCAGGTCTCCGCCGAGCTGCGCCTGGCCAACCGCGCCGACCTGGACGCCACCGTCGCCGCCGCCCGCGCCGCTGCCGATACCTGGGGCGACATTTCCCTGGCCAAGCGCACCGCTGTGCTGTTCAAGTTCCGTGAACTCGTGGCCGCCCACGTGGACGAACTCGCCCAGCTGATCACCGCAGAGCACGGCAAGGTCCTCTCCGACGCCAAGGGCGAAATCGGCCGCGGCCTCGAAGTCATCGAATACGCCTGCGGCGTCCCCACCCTGCTCAAGGGCGACTACTCGGACCAGGTCTCCACCGGCATCGACGTCTTCTCCTTCCGCGAACCCCTCGGCGTGGTCGCCGGCATCACGCCGTTCAACTTCCCCGTCATGGTGCCGCTCTGGATGGCGCCAATGGCCATCGCCACCGGCAACGCGTTCATCCTCAAGCCCTCCGAACGCGACCCCTCCGCCTCGCTGCTGCTTGCCAAGCTCTGGAAGGAAGCCGGCCTGCCGGACGGCGTGTTCCAGGTCCTGCACGGTGACAAGGAAACCGTGGACGGGCTGCTGACCCACCCGGACGTGGACGGCATCAGCTTTGTTGGCTCCACTCCGATCGCGCAGTATGTCCACGAGACGGCCACCAAGCACGGCAAGCGTGTCCAGGCCCTGGGCGGGGCGAAGAACCATGCCATCATCCTGCCCGACGCTGACCTCGACAACGCCGCCGACCACCTGGCCGCAGCAGCCTTCGGTTCCGCCGGGGAACGCTGCATGGCGATCTCCGTCGCCGTCGCCGTAGGGGAAGCTGCCGATGCCCTGGTCGCGAAGGTCCAGGAACGTGCCGAGGCCGTCAAGGTCAACAACGGCACCGAACCCGACGCCGAAATGGGCCCGGTCATCACCCCCGCCTCCAAGGAACGCATCCTTCGGATCGTTACCGAAGCCGAGAGTGCCGGCGCCGCCATGGTGGTTGACGGCCGCGACCTTGTGGTCCCCGGCCACGAAGACGGCTTCTGGGTGGGCCCCACCGTCCTGGACCACGTCAAAACCGAAATGACCGCTTACCAGGAGGAGATCTTCGGACCCGTCCTCGTCGTGGTCCGCGTCGACACCCTCGAAGACGGCATCGCCCTCATCAACGCCAACCCCTACGGCAACGGCACCGCCATCTTCACCTCCTCCGGCGCTGCCGCCCGCAAGTTCCAGCGCTCCGTCACCGTCGGCATGATCGGCATCAACGTGCCCCTGCCCGTCCCGGTGGCTTACCACTCCTTCGGCGGCTGGAAGGCTTCCCTCTTCGGCGACAAGCACATCTACGGCCCCGACGGCGTATCGTTCTACACCCGCGGCAAGGTCATCACCTCCCGCTGGCCCGAAACCCACCACGCCTCCGGCGCCTCCTACAACTTCCCCTCCAACTGACACCAGAGAGAGACAACGCTGTCATGACTGAGAACAAGCTGATCATCGGCACCGCCCCTGACTCTTGGGGCGTCTGGTTCGCGGACGACCCCCAGCAGACCCCTTGGGAACGCTTCCTCGACGAGGTGGCGGAGTCCGGCTACAAGTGGATCGAACTGGGCCCCTATGGCTACCTGCCCAACGATCCCGCCCGCCTGGCGGAGGAACTGAAGCAGCGCGACCTCAAGGTCACCGCCGGTACCGTCTTCACGGCCTTCCATCGCGGTCTGGACCAGTGGGAGACCGCCTGGGAGCCCGCGCGCAAGGTCGCCGAACTCACCGCCGCAATGGGCGGCGAGCACATCGTGGTCATCCCGGCCATGTGGCGTGACGACGTCACCGGCGAAGCCGTGGAAAGCGGCACCCTCAGCGAGAAAGCCTGGAGCGACCTGTTCGACGGACACAACCGGCTGGGCAAGACCCTCCTGGAGGACTTTGGCCTGCAGCAGCAGTTCCACTCCCACGCTGACTCCCACGTGGGGGCCCAGCAGGACATCGAAACACTGCTCGGCGCCACGGACCCGCAGTACCTGAACCTCTGCCTGGACACCGGTCACGCCGAATACTGCGGAGCCTCCAGCCTTGAACTGATCAAGAACTACCCGGACCGGATCGGCTACCTTCACCTGAAGCAGATCAACCCGGAGATCCTCAAGAAGGTCAACGACGAAAACATGACGTGGGCCGCTGCCAATCTGGCCGGCGTCATGACCGAGCCGCCCAACGGCCTGCCGGACCTGCGCGCCGTCATCGAAGCCGTGGAAGCGCTCAACCGGCCCATCTTCGGCATCGTGGAGCAGGACATGTACCCCGTGTCCTTCGATGTGCCCATGCCGATCGCCAAGCGCACCCGCAACTACCTGCTGTCCTGCGGTTCCCGTACGTCCGTCAGCTGACGGACCAGCACTTTCAGACAGCACAGCCCACTCCTTCCAGATCCTTAAGGACAGAACAATGACTGAAACCCTCCGCGTCGCCGTCATCGGTGCCGGGCGCATGGGCGCCGACCACATCCAGCGGCTCCACCAGCGAATCCACGGCGCCGAAGTGGCCGCCGTCGTCGACGTCGACCTCGCCCGTGCCGAGGCCGCGATCGAAGGTATCCCGGGCGCTGTGGCCCTCGCTGACGCCGAGGAAGCGCTCAACAACGGCGACGTCAACGCCGTCCTCATCGCCACCCCCGGCTTCCTGCACGAGGAGATCCTTTTCAAGGCCATCGCCAGGGACATCCCTATCCTCTGCGAAAAGCCGCTGACCCCGGATGCAGAGTCCTCGCTGAAGATCGTCGAGGCTGAGGTGGCGCTGGGCCGCAAGCGCATCCAGGTCGGCTTCATGCGGCGCTTCGACGCCGAGTACGCCGCGCTCGGCTCCATCATCCGGAACCAGGAACTCGGCGAACTGCTGATGCTGCACCACCAGCACCGCAACCCCACCACCCCGGCGGGCTTCACCAACGAGATGCTGATCAACGACTCCGTGGTCCACGAGTTCGACGCCATCCGGTTCTTCACCGGCGAGGAAATCACGTCCGTCCAGGTCCGTCTCGGCAAGGCCACCAAGAACGCCCCGGCCGGCCAGCACGACCCCCAGCACGTCCTGATCGAGACGGAGTCCGGCGTCCTGGCCGACGTCGAAATCTACGTCAACGCAAAGTACGGCTACGAAGTGGCCACCCAGGCGTCCTTCGAAGAAGGCGTCGTCAGCATCGGCGGTGACAAGGGCCCCTACACCCGCAGCGCCGGACGCTGGGGCGGCAGCGTCACCCCCGGTTTCGAAGAGCGCTTCGGCGCGGCGTACGACGTCGAAATCCAGGCCTGGGTTGACGCGGCACTTAAGGGCGAAATCGGCGGCCCCTCCGCCTGGGACGGGTATGCCACCGCAGCGTGCTGCGAAGCCGGCGTCGAGGCACAGAAGAACGGCGAGAAGGTTGCAGTGAAGCTGGCCGCAAAGCCGGACCTCTACAGCTAGTTCCACCTTTTCGGCCTTCCTGATCCACAATGGAGTGTTTACGTGAAAATCGCACTTGACCCCACCCCGTACCACCACTCGCACAGCCTCCTGGAGTTTCCGCGGGTGGTGGCGGACCTTGGCTACAAGTACATGCAGATGACCCCGCACGGGGACTTCATCCCGTTCTACAACCACCCCAAGGCGGACGACGAGCTGGTGGGCCAGCTGGGCAAGGCGTGCAAGGACGCCGGCATCGAGATCGCCTCCATCCTGCCCGTGCTCCGCTGGTCCGGACCGGACGAGGACGCCCGTGAAGCGGCAGTCCGGTACTGGAAACGGGCCATCCAGATTGCTGTGGACCTCGGCGTCAGCACCATGAACACAGAATTCAGCGGCCGGCCCGAAAAGGCAGAGGAATCCGAGCGGGCGTTCTACCGGTCCATGGAGGAACTGCTGCCCATCATCGAACGTGAGGGCATCGACCTGCTGATCGACCCCCACCCTGACGACTTCGTGGAGGAAGGCCTCGCGGCCATCCGCGTGATCCGGGGCGTGAATTCGAAGAACGTGGGCATGGTCTACGTGGCCTCGCACAGCTTCCACATGAAGAACCAGCCGCTGGAGATCATGCGGGCGGCGGGGGACAAGCTGCGCCTGGTCCACGTGGCCGACACCATGGACCACCACGCCTCGCACGGCCTGCGCTACATCACCAACCCGCCGGGCAACCCGGTCCGCGTCCACCAGCACCTGAAGGTGGGCGACGGCGACGTGAACTGGGATGAGTTCTTTGGTGGCCTCAAGGAAATCGGCTTCCTGGACCGCGAGGACACCGTGATGGTCTCCAGCGTCTTCGCCGAGGACGACAAGGCGGATGAGGTGTCCCGGTACCAATTGGCCACCATGGAGCAGTATGTCCAAAAGGTCAGCGTATGAGTTCGCCTGCTCCTGCCCCTGCCGCAAAAGAAGCGCGGCCCGGAAACCACAAGAAGGCGCTCCGGACCGTCACCATCATCTCCACGTTTGGTGGCCTGCTCTTCGGCTACGACACGGGCGTCATCAACGGCGCGCTGCCGTACATGCAGGAGGACCTGGGGCTGACGCCGCTCACCGAGGGGCTGGTGACGTCGTCGCTGCTGTTCGGTGCGGCGTTCGGTGCCTTGTTCGGCGGCCGGCTGGCTGACCGCAGCGGCCGCCGCAGGATGATCATGGTCCTGGCCGTCATCTTCCTGATCGGGACGCTCGCCTGCACCTTTTCGCCGACCACTGAAGTGATGATCGCTGCGAGGTTCATCCTGGGCCTGGCCGTGGGTGGTGCCTCGGTTACGGTCCCGGTTTACCTTGCGGAAGTATCACCGAGCGACCGCCGCGGGCGGATCGTCACGCAGAACGAGCTGATGATCGTCACCGGCCAGCTGCTGGCGTTCATCTTCAACGCCTACCTCGGCAACACCTTCGGCGAGGCCGGCGGCATCTGGCGCTGGATGCTGGTGATTGCCACCCTTCCTGCCATCGCGCTGTGGATCGGGATGAACTTCATGCCCGAGAGCCCCCGCTGGCTCGCTTCCATGGGCAGCTTCGGCGAAACGCTCAGCGTGCTGCAGCGGATCCGGTCCCAGGAGGAGGCCAGAAAGGAGTTCGAGGAAGTCAAGGCCATGGCCGTGGAGGACTACAAGTCCAAGATGGGCACCTGGAAGGACCTGGGCATACCGTGGCTCCGCCGGATCTTCTTTGTGGGCCTCGGGTTGGCGGTGATCCAGCAGATCACCGGCGTGAACTCCATCATGTACTACGGCACCCAGATCCTGTCGGAATCCGGATTCGGCCGCGAAGCGGCCCTGACCGCCAACATCGCCAACGGCGTCATTTCGGTGCTGGCCACGTTTGTCGGCATTTGGTTGCTGGGCAAAGTGGGGCGCCGCAGGATGCTCATCACCGGACAGGTCGGTACGACGACGGCGCTGCTGCTGATCGGGCTCTTCTCACTGATCCTGCCGGAAGGCTCCGTCCGGGGTTTCGTGATCCTGGCGCTCACCGTGACGTTCCTGGCCTTCCAGCAGGGCGCCATCTCACCGGTCACCTGGCTGATGCTGTCCGAGATTTTCCCGCTGAAGATCCGCGGCCTGGGCATGGGCGCGTCCGCGTTCCTGCTGTGGATCGTCAACTTCCTGGTGGGCTTTGGGTTCCCGCAGCTCCTGGCGGCCATCGGGCTGTCCAACACGTTCTTTGTTTTCGCCGTACTGGGTGTGGGCGCCATCGCGTTCGCCGCGAAGTACGTTCCGGAGACCAAGGACAAGAGCCTCGAGGACCTGGAGCACTACTTCAAGAATGTTGCCGGACAGAGGCCCGGGACCGCCGTCGGGAAGGCGAACTAGCCCAGACCGCATGTCGTAGCCCGCAGACAGGCGATGCCCCTCCGGTGAATCCCGGAGGGGCATCTGCTGTTGGTGCCGGAAGGTGGGCCGTGGCTACGCCGGAACGTGAAGCGTGGGCAGTGCACCCACCAGGGGTGCAAGTTCCGGCAGCGCCTGCGCCTGTTCGAGCGCCCGCTCCAGCGTTGCGTCGTGGACCGGGCGGGCTTCGGCCAGCAGCGTGCTGCCGCTGGGGGTGAGCTCGGTGTAGATGCCCCTCCGGTCGTCATCGCACAGGATCCTGGTGAGCAGCCCCCGGTCCTCGAGCCGGTTCACCAGGCGTGTGGTGGCACTGGGGCTAAGGGCCGTGGCCCGCGCAAGCTGCTGCATGCGCATGTGCCAGCCGTCCTGCCGGTTCAATGCGTCCAGGACGGTGTACTCCACCACGGACAGCTTCGACTCGGCCTGAAGGGACCGTTCCAGTTCGCCCTCGATCAGGCCGTGCAGGGCGGCCAGGGTGCGCCAACCCTGCGCCCGGACTTCGACGGCGTCGTCCTTGATACCCATGGTTGCTCCTTCCGGGAAGCCGGCGACAGAGGGTCGGCGGCGGTGCACACAAGTAGTTGCTTGCGCGGTATATTTGCATGTGCAACAATAAATACCGCGCTTGCAACTATTTTAGGCGCCATCCCCCCACAGAACAACCAGAACAGCTCAAAGGAGCATCACCATGCCTGTAGGCCTGATCGCCCTCGCCCTCGGAGGGTTTGGCATTGGACTCACTGAATTCGTCATCGCGGGCCTCCTGCCTGACGTTGCCGCCGACTTCGGGGTCAGCGAAGCGTCTGCCGGGTGGTTCATCTCGGGCTATGCGCTCGCCGTGGTGGTAGGCGCCCTGGGGTTGACGGCGGCCGTGACCCGGCTGGAGCGCAAGCCGGTCCTGGCCGGCCTGCTGGTGCTGTTCATCGCCGGGAACCTGCTGTCCGCAACGGCTGCGGACTACTGGCCCATGATGTTGGGCCGGGTCATCGCCGCGCTCTCGCACGGCGCCTTCTTCGGCATCGGGGCCGTGGTGGCTGCCGGCATGGTTCCGCCGAGCAAGAAGGCCGGTGCCATCGCCCTGATGTTCACCGGGCTTACTGCCGCCAATGTGCTGGGCGTCCCCTTCGGCACCCTGCTGGGCCAAGCCGCTGGTTGGCGGGCCACCTTCTGGGCCATCACCGTGATCGGTGTGGTGGCGCTCGCGGGCATCCTGGCGCTGGTGCCCAGGCAGGCCGGCGCAGCCGAAGCCGGCGGAAGCCTGCGTTCAGAGCTTGGCGCGTTCCGCTCCGGCCAGGTGTGGCTGTCCATCGTGGTGACGGTCCTGGGCTTCGGCGGCATGTTCGGCGCGTTCACCTACATTGCTTACACCCTCACAGAAGTGTCGGGATTCGCTGCCTCAACCGTCCCGTGGCTCCTGATCGTCTTCGGCGTCGGGCTATTCGCCGGCAACACCCTTGGCGGCAAGGCTGCGGACCGGAACGTGGACCGCACCCTGCTGGTGGTGCTCGCCGTCCTGGCTGTGGTGCTGGTGGCGTTCGCCCTGGTGGCAGCCAACCCCGTGCTGACCGTGGTCTCCCTGGTGCTGATGGGCGGTTTCGGCTTCGCCACCGTGCCGGGGCTGCAGATGCGTGTCATGAAGTACGCCCCGGGTGCGCCCACCTTGGCCTCCGGCGCCAACATCGGCGCCTTCAATGTGGGGAACGCCCTGGGCGCCTGGCTGGGCGGCGTCACCATCACGGCCGGCTTCGGCTACACGTCGCCCATCTGGGCCGGAGCTGTCATTACCCTGGCGGGCGTGGCCGTCATGGCCTTCGCCGCGTCGGCTGCCAAGCGGAGCGAAACCCGCATAGGCACGCCGGCCGAAACCCCGGACGGTGCGACGGCGGAGGCCGCAGGCGCGGTCCGCGTCTGAACTATCCGCCAGGTACGCGATGGAGGCCCGCTTTCCGGGATTTTAGGTGGCCTGGTCCCGAAAGAACATTCAGCGGTCGTCCCGCCTCAGCAAAGTGCGACGGGGGGAAAGACGCGAAACGTAGGAGCAAAAAATCTGGACTCCTATTGGCGCTCTAAGGGTATCTATAGGGCCGGCACCCGGCGCGCCTCGCACGATAGGAAATCATTTTCCGGACACCACGATGCCAGCCAGTGTCCCGCTGTTCCGCTGCCGTAGCTGATCGAGGCGTCAGCCGTTCCATCGGTCAGGATAACGTCAGAATTATGCGCGAACCGTTGATAGTGGCCCTCAGCCTGTTCTTTGTTGTCGGATGCATAGCGACCTTCCTATGGATCCGCGCGTTGGAGCGCAGGACAAGCCACCTCGGATGGTCGGATCGACGTCAGGGGTTCGGTAAGCGACGCCAGATTCAGTTTGCCCTGTGCGCGGCAGCGGCGGCGGCCATCTATTTGCTTGCCGTCTACGGGCCCCTGCGGTTCCCGGGGACCGTAGGAGTTAGCGGAGCTGGGCTGGTACTCCTTCTCGTGTCTACGGTTTGGTTCATATTCCGCAGAGACATAGCGCAGTATCAGTACCAGACCGTCATGACAATGTTCAACCGCAACCGACCCGAGCAGGATGAAGAGCAACGACAAGTCAAAGCCATGGAATCCCTTGGAATTGGTTTCAGTATCTTGTTCTTCTGCACCGGGATTCTGTTGATCACCCTAAGCATCGCGTTTTCTTGACGCTGACCCTCCATCTGCCCGCCGAAGGATCCTCCAAAGGTCGCCTCCCTGTCTTGTGGAACCAAGAAATCGGGTAGGCCAGACTCGGCTGACCCGCCGGCGGTATTTTGATGAGGGGACAGAGTTGGTTTCACCGTTGTAGCTGGTCAGGATCAAAGGAGTTGCAGAGATGAATGAGCGTCAGAGGCTGACTGTTCCCGATCTCGTTGGCCAGCCTGTGCACATTGCCCAAGAGATAGCTGCGAACATTGGGTTTGGTCTCGCCGCCGGGGACCCTGACGGGCCTGGACTTCGTTCGCGGACCTGGCCAGGGTTGTTCTGGGTGACCTCCCAAGATCCGTCCCCTGGGTCGATTCTTGGGCAGGGGAGCCAGATTCGAATTACTTTCGTTCAGGACGGCCAAGCCCGAAGTGACGTGCCGGAGCAGACAGGCGGGCCTAACCCCTCACTTAGGAGTCATGCGGAGCCTGAGACGAACGAGTGAGCCATGTCTGGAGAGGGATCGGCTTACGGGCGCGAGATCCTCTATTGCTGGTAGGGCGTCTCCAACTATTCGAGCTGGCCAAAGTCTCTCGTCATTACCAAACTTTCCCAATGCCAGACGTGCGAGACGTTACGCTGTGGTCAGTCGTAACGTCATAGGTTAAACATAGGAAGATTGATGTCCTCTATCGCAATCGCCGGATTAGCCGTGTTGGCCGTCGGCGGGTTCCTGTGGATGCTCTCCGGTCGAATGGCGAGATTTGGCGCCAGGACCAGGCCGTTTCCCCGACCAGGGTCTGATCCCGAGGCATACAGGAAACGGACGCTTGCTATTGTCCGATTTGTAGCGACCGCCTGGGTCATCATGGGTTTTGGTCTGCTCGTCTATTCGGTCGCCCAGGGGAAGTAGGGGCACGTCGCAAGTAATGAACAGCGGTCACCATGATTGGAGTCTTTTATGGCCTACCGCAGTTCGCAGAAGCGCCCGCAAGCCTATGGCGCACCGCAGCGACGACGCCGCAGGCGGCTCCGGCCAGTCTTAAGTGGGGATCCTTCTTAGGCCTTCGGAGGCTTGGCTCTTGAATTCTTTCCTCTGAAGCGCCACCACAGGTAAAGACCACAGAAGCCGAGTGCAACCGCGAATAGGGATGCAACTCCACGCCACCAGACAAAGGGCTGCCACAGTGCGAACAGGACCGCCCAGGCGAAGAATGAGGCACTTATCCAAGGGTTTGGAATCTTGTTGGCCATGCTGCCACCTTTCGACGCTAAGCCCCCAGTTTTTTTGATGCGACGAACCTACGGCGCAAGTCTCAGAGGCTAGCACTGTCCACTCTTTGATAGAGAGTCAACACCGCCCCCGGTTCTTCCCCCGGAATAAGTGAAGGCCAAACCTAGGGACGGCATGTGCCCATGCCCAGCCACTCCGACGTGTGCCCGTAATACGATCCCTTACGGGCGGCGCCGCCGGGGTGTTTGACTAGTGCTTAGAGCGCCGTTTGAATAGCATCACTGCGAAAACCGTGCCGAGCACGACGAATCCTACAGCAGCGATGATGATGACAATAAGGGCCGTACTTCTGTCGCTTGACCCACCTGTTTGCCCCGTTACCAGCGAATAGATGATCGTGCCCGCTCCCGCCAGAATCATTAAAATGGCGCCTATACCAAAGTACTTAGCGGTTCCGACTTCGGCAGCCATCTCTCCCAGCTTGCCCGTACGCCTATTCCAACCCCGATTTAGCTGGGAGATCCTGTCGCGCTGCCAGAATCCCAATGCCCCAATGACGATGGCAGCTACCCCCACAAGAATGTTCATGGCCTGATCCAACCTTGTAAGGGCCGTCGAGCACAAGCGGTACTGCCATGCCGACGTCATTACAATGCTGAGACCTTTGGCTGCGCCCGTAAACCGGTTTGCAAGCGGGCGCCCCGAAATGTTCGATGGGGGACCGGCTTACGGACGCGGCGCGGGCCAACGGTGATAATGCGTGCGCGCAAAAGTTGTTGGCAGCGGGCTGACTTTTTTGATCAGGGGTTACAGCATTTGTCTAACTGCGTTAGAAATGTCCATGGGAAGAAAACGATGAACGGGATTGACGGACTTATGGCCGGGTCCAACGAGCGTTGGGCAGAGGCCAATAGAAGAGCTCAAGGCATCCAGGACAACGGTCTCGGTGATGCCCTGAAAACCTATTACACCCGCTACTTCCCGGTTGGATTAGTCCTCTCGGTCGCTGCCGGCACAGTCGTCGGAGCGCTAATCTTTCCCGACGCCCCAGAAAAGGGGCTGACCTTTCTTGCGTTTGGAATCGTGCTCGGCGCCATCGCTGTCTTTATAGGCGGACTGATCTATAACGCGAAGAAAGTTGTACCTGCCGCCCAGATGGGGAGGATTGACGTACTGGTCTCGCTGGAGACCGCCGAACGAAAGCGAGTCCGTCGACAAATCGCAGGAAAGGCACCCCTTGACCAAGAACATCTTCCGGTGATCCGGGCCGCAGCGGTGCAGTTGAGGAAGAACCTTGCCACGCTTCTGCTCATCCAGCCGATGATCCCCCTCGTCTTCGTTCCTCAAGTCCTCAACTTCGCCAGACGTGGCGATAGCCTATTTGGATGGTTGATGACGATCGGCACGGCAGTGGTAGTGATAGGGCTTGGATTTCTCGCCCGTGACTTCCGGCGTGCGGGCCGCTTCCTGGTACGCACCCGTGCGCAAGCGGAGCCAGAAAACTCGTCGCCCTAACCCCAGCACCGATGTCATTAGCCCGAAATCAGCGCAAGCCCCTAGGAATTGTTTCAAGACGGCCCGTGGGCGTCCGGTACAGGATTCCCTATCGTGCGAGGTGGAGCGAACGAGGACTCCTCCGATGCAGGTACTCACCTCTCGAAGTCTCGGGCATTAGAAATCCAAAGTTAGCTGGGCTCAGCGTTCCTCAGAATTTGCAGGACGTCGTTAGGAAGCTCAGGGATCCGGCGGTCCATGGGAACGCCCACCCAAACAACCCCGTGTTGATCAGGACGGCTGGTGGCACGACCAATTGGCTCCGCCATGTTTATGGCCACATCACGGGCGAAGCCCTCAATGGTGCCATCTGCCGCCTTTGAGTTAAATGCGAGCCGACGTCCCAGCACCACCGCGGGGTCAATAGTTCGGCGATACACAAGGCAGACTGTAGCCGGCCCGTCCTCCCAATAACCGAGAATATTCACCTGATCCGCCCAGTAGCGATCAATTTCCATAACGATGCTTCCAGCTAAATTCATAGATCCATCCCCATACGGGTCGAGTTTTTCGGTTGCGGGGCGTTCCAATCTCAATTGCGGTAGAAGCGTGCCATGGCGTCTTTCGCGGGACCTGCCATTCTCGAGGGGCGCAGTCCGTCGACAGGAAGCTGCTCGGTTGCGGCTGCCCAAACTTCAGCCCAGAACGTCTCGTCGTCTAAGGCCTTGGAGGGACGACGAATAAACCAATCGAATCCGCGGGGTCTAGGGGGAATGCCCGCCTCAGTCAGATAGACATCGATATCGTCGTCAACCGATGCCAAGTCGGCTTCAGTCAACCTGAATGGCTCTCTGTACTCGCGGCCCCCTGGTAGACCGCGAACTAATGAACCGAAACGCTCGCGCGACACTGCGCGCACCCTCACAAAGTTGTCAGGACCGGCAGCCCAGAGGACCAATGCAGCCCATCCGGTCTCGACGACAGGAATCCAGCCCTCGGGAGCTTCCGACAATTCAGTGCACGCCCACGGCTCATCTGTCATGCCGTCCATCTTTCACGGCTAAAGCGCAATAGCAACCAGGTGCCCGCAACGGGATCCGGATGCGCACCCGCGAAGGCATGGCCGTTGCAAAGGCGAAGGGGCGACTGAAGGGCAAGCAGCCGAAATTATCCA
Source organism: Pseudarthrobacter sp. 10T415 (assembly GCF_056394175.1). Classification (NCBI taxonomy): domain Bacteria; kingdom Bacillati; phylum Actinomycetota; class Actinomycetes; order Micrococcales; family Micrococcaceae; genus Pseudarthrobacter; species Pseudarthrobacter sp. 10T415. The sequence continues at coordinate 72,610 of NZ_JBFTHJ010000013.1, forward strand.
AGACACAGCGGAAGCACCTTCTGACACTGCACGATGCCGGAGAGCACACGCAGGCCGAGCTGGCCGAGTTGTTCAGCGTGTCACGGACGACGGTATACCGCGAACTTAAGAGGCGCACCATATGAATCTTGAGCGGCGCCCCTGCTTAGCGTCAGGGGATCAGGCTGCGGGGTCCGAGGAACGGCGGACCATCAGGGCCGGTTCCAGTTTGCGGGTCGTCGCCGGCCCGGCGGTCCCGGCGATACGGTCCAGCATGGCCCTCGCAGCCACCTGACCCAACTCCCTGGCGTGCTGGTCTATGGACGTCAGGCCAATCAGCGGGGAAGCGGCAAACTCAATGTTGTCGCAACCAACAATGGCAACGTCACCAGGGATGGACAGCCGCCGGGCGGTGAGGGCCTCCATGACACCGATGGCCGTAAGGTCGTTGTGCGTGAAAATCGCGGTGGGCCGCTCCGCCCCCGAGTCGAGGAACTGCTCCATCACCGCGCGTCCGCCGCGTTCGGTCATGTCGCTGTGTACCAGCTGGGGCGCCAGGCCGTGCTCCTTCATGGCGTGCAGGTAACCTTCGCGGCGGGCGGTATACGGGAGCCAATCGGAGATGTCCACGTGCGCAATCCGGCGGTGCCCCAGGCCGACGAGGTGCTCCACGGCGAGCACCCCGGAACGGAAGTCGTCCGTCAAAACCGAGTCGACGCCGTCGGCCTCCAACTCCCGGGTGATCACCACGCAGGGTGTCCCGCGCAGGGCGGCCGCGAGGTCCTCGGACGTGCCGGTGTACCCGGCCAGGATTACCCCGTCCACGCGCAAGTCCACGAACGAGCGCACCGCTTCGATCTCCGTGCGCGGATCCGCGGAGCCGACGGCGACCATCACCTGGTTGCCGCTGCCGGCCAGCCCCGCGCTGAGGCCGTCATAGATGTCTGCGAAGACGGAGTTGTGCAGGTCCAGGAACAGCACGCCCAGTGTGTGGGTACGGTGGCTGGCCAGCCGGCTGGCCAGCCGGTTGGGGGAGTAGCCAAGGGCGGCTGCGCTTTCCAGCACCGCAGTCCGCTTGGCGGGAGAGACCTTGGGGGAATCGCGCATCACCAGGGACACCAGCGCCCGGCTGACTCCGGCCTCGCGCGCCACATCCTCCATGGTTACGGACCGCGGCGAAGGGGAAATCTGTTTCACAAGACTCCACTATGCCAGCCGGCGGCCCGGCCCGGCCTTAGGCTCCGAAGGGCAGCCGCGGGTCGATGTTTTGGGTGTCCCAGGTCTGGCGGACCCAGCCGTGGTGCGGGTCGTCGCTGATCAGCCATTCCCGGACGGGGCCGGGGCCCGCCATGACGTTGAGGTAGTACAGGTCGTAGCCGGGGGCCGCCATGGCAGGGCCGTGCCAGCCGTAAGGGACCAGGACGACGTCGCCGGTGCGGACCTCGGCGGAGACGTCGATGGGCCGTTCGTCGGAGGCGTAGACGCGCTGGTAGCCGATGGCATCGGCGTCGGACGGTGCTCCGGATCCGTCGGCAACCTGCGTCTCGAAGTAGTAGATCTCCTCGAGGTGGGTCTCGCCGTCCTTTTCCTCGTCGTGCTTGTGCGGGGGATAGGAGGACCAGTTCCCGGCGGGAGTGAGGACTTCGCAGACGATGAACCGGTCCGCTTCGAGCGCGGCCGGTGTGCCGAAGTTGTGGACCTGCCGGGAGCAGTTGCCCGCGCCGCGCAGTTCCACGGGGGTGTCCGCGGCCGGTACCAGCCGGGTGGGGTATGACGCCTTGGCAGGTGCCGTCGCGATGGCGACCCGGCCGCCGTCGGCCGAGCTGATGGTGACGGCGCGCCCGGTGCCGGTATAGAGCACGTCGCTGGGGCCGGCGAATACCGATGCGCGGCCGGCGAGCGGGTAGCCGGTGCCGTCCACGGTGGCGGTGAAGGACCCGTTAAGGGGCACCACAATGCGTTCTTCGTCCGCGGCGGGAAGTTCGACGGCGGCGCCCGCGGCCAGGGTGGCCACCTTCAGGCCCGTGTGGGCCCACCCATCCACGGAGAGGGTTGAATCAGACGTTCCGATCGAAACGTCCCAGGTGCCGTCGGCGGCGCTGCCCAGGGGGTAGACCCAGTTGGTCATGGTGTGTGTTCCTTGCGGTTTAGCGTTGTACGAGAGTCATTTCGAAGCTGTAGGAATCGGCGCGGTAGACGTGGTGCCCGGTCTCGATGTGCCGGCCGGTGTCGTCCACCGCGGTGCGTTCCATGGTGACCAGGGCCGAACCTTCGGCCGCGTCCAGCATGGAAGCCTGGTACTCGTTGGCCGTCACGGCACCGATCCGCTGCGTGGCCAGCCGGAAGTTGACGCCACCGCGGCGGAGGATCGAGTAAAGGCCTTCGGCTGACAGCATCGCTTCGTCCATGGACGCGATGTCGTCGCGCACCCAGTTCTCCATCAGGGCCAGCGGCTTGCCACCCACTTTCCGCAACCGGGTGAAGTGGTAAACCTTGGATCCGGCCGGCAGTTGGAGGATGGCCAGGGTGGCGTCGTCGGCCTCAATGTGGGAGAAGCTGAGCACCTCGGTGGTGGGCTTCTTTCCGTTGTTGGTGAGGTCGTCGTAGAGGCTGGAGAGTTCCAGCGGGCGGCGGACCTGGCTGGAAACCACCTGGGTTCCGACGCCGCGCTTGCGCACCAGCAGGCCTGAGCGCACCAGTTCGTCCATGGCCTTGCGCATGGTGGGCCGGGAGAGGTTCAGCTGCGCCGCGAGGTCGATCTCGTTGTCCAGGCGGCTGCCCGGTTCCAGCACTCCACTGTGGATGGCCGCCTCGATGCCCTGGACCACCTGGTGGTAGAGCGGCACGGGGGAGGAGCGGTCGATGCTGAGGCCCAGGTTGTTCGCCACGGTGTATTCCTGTTCTCGGTCGCAGCGTCCGGTTCCGCCCGGATGGGGCGCAGCCGCTTTGCCGCTATATGTTCTCTTGATAGGACATACTTTCTGGTTCGATCGTAGCAGGCGGGGTTGTTGGGTCAAGGCTGCATGCGCGCCGGTTGGCCTAAGAGCTGACAAATTAAATTGTTCTGACATTAAGACTTTCTCTTGACCGCGGATATTAGAGCGCTCTAATCTGGTGGCACGCATCACATTCCGGACCGTTCGGTCCCTAGAGAATCTGAGAGGCAACAATGCTGTTGCAGAAACCTTCACCCAGTGCCGCAGGGTCCACCCGCCGGGGCTACCTGGCCCGCCTGACCGTCATTTCCACGCTCGGCGGCCTGCTGTTCGGCTACGACACCGGCGTGATCTCCGGCGCCCTGCTGTACATGAACGACTCCCTGAACATGACCGCCGTCGAAGAAGCCACAGTTGTCAGCGCCCTGCTCTTCCCCGGTGCCGCCGTTGGAGCCCTGGCCGGTGGCCGGATGGCGGACAAGCTGGGCCGCCGCGGCTCGCTGCTGGTCTGCGCGCTGTTGTTCCTGGCTGGCGCGATCGGCTGTGCCATCGCGCCCAACGTCACGTTCATGGTCGCTGCCCGCATCCTCCTGGGACTGGGTGTCGGCGCCGCCGCGGTCACCTGTCCGCTGTACCTCGCGGAAATGGCGCCTGCCCACCTTCGCGGGCGGATGGTCACCATCAACGAACTCATGATCGTGACCGGCCAGATGCTGGCCTTCGCCATCAACGCCCTGCTGGACGCCCTGATCCACGACACCGAAGTGTGGCGCACCATGCTGGGCATCGCCTCGCTCCCTGCCTTGGCGCTCCTTGCCGGAATGCTCATGCTCCCCGAATCGCCGCGCTGGTACGCCATCCGCGGACGGCTCGAAGACAGCCGCCGCGTCCTGGCCATGAGCCGCACCCCGGAACAGGCCGCTGCCGAATTCGAGGAAATCGCCCGGACCGCCCGCACCGCCAAAGAAGAACGCGGCCACGCTTGGCGGGACCTGAAGAACAACTCCTGGATGCGCCGGCTGCTGTGGATCGGCATCGGCCTGGCCACCGTCCAGCAGGCAACGGGCATCAACACCGTCAACTACTACGCACCCACCATCCTTGAAAAGAGCGGGCTTGGCGTCAGCGCCTCACTCGTGGCCACCATCGGCGTCGGCGTCACCTCGGTTCTGATGACCATTCTGGGCATCTGGCTGCTGGGCTTTGTGGGCCGCCGCAAAATGCTGGTCATCGGCTTCTCCGGCGTGGTGGGCTCACAGGCACTGCTGGCTATCGTCTTCCTCCTGCCCCAGTCCGACCTTGCCAGCTACACCATCCTGGCGGCCATGATGCTGTTCGTGGCTTTCGTCCAGTGCTTCATCGGTACCTGCGTCTGGCTCCTGCTCTCGGAGATGTTCCCGCTGGCCATCCGCGGCTTTGCGATGGGAATCGCGGTCTTCGCCCTGTGGACCGTCAACGCCGCCATCTCCTTCCTGTTCCCCATCGTGGTCAACGCCCTCGGCTCCACCGGAACCTTCGGACTGTTCGTCCTGGTCAACGTCGCGTCCCTGGCCTTCGTGGCGAAGTTCGTCCCGGAAACGAAGGGCCACTCGCTTGAGGACCTTGAGGCACACTTCCGTGACGGTGCCGTGCCGGCGAAGGTTTCCGCCTAGCACTCCGGCGAATACCGCCGCATCCTGATATCCGCCTGCCAAGCATCGCGGGGTCGGACCCAGCCCTTCCGGTACCAGCCGGGCGGGCAGGGTCCGGCCCCGCGTTCGCGCCCGCTGGCCTAGGCTGAACCCATGACCAGCGGCGGACGACGACGGCAGCCATGAGCCATTCCGGAAAGCTGGGGCCAACGCCCCGCAGCCTCGAAGTCGAGGACCTGGAGAGCTTCGACCGGCTGGTCGCCGCGGGGGCGGTCCATGCCCACGGATGGCATGCGCAGTCCCTGGACCTGCGCGGCAGGTCGGCGGCGCTCAACGGCCTGGACGTGGAAGGCGCACTGTTCCTGGGCTGCACGTTCGACGACGGGATGGAAAGCAGGCTGCGCGGCAGGGGAGCCCTGATCTTCCCGCGGCTGCAGGGGATCCCCTTCGATCCCTACCGCTCAGCCCTCTACTCGCCTGCCGAACTGTACAAAGGGCTGGCCGGCGCTCCCTACGAAGAACTTCCGGATGCGCGGATCTACCACTGGAGCATCCAGCCGGGCCGGGAACACCGCGTGGAAGCCACCCTGGCATCTTCCCTGCACGACCATGCCATCGGCGATGCCCTGGACGAAGTGCTCCGGGCGGCCCCCTGGTCCGGGAAACGCATGGTGGGCGTCATGGGAGGGCACGCGGCGAAACGGGGCAGTGCGGACTACGCGGAGGCCGCGCGGCTGGGGCGGCTCCTGGTCAGTGGCGGACATGGGGTGGCCACCGGCGGCGGGCCGGGCGCCATGGAAGCGGCCAACCTGGGCGCTTACCTGGGCGGGCACGACGACGGCGTGCTGCAGACCGCGCTTGGCCTCCTGGCTGCCGTCCCCGGCTTCCGCCCTTCCGTGTCCGCGTGGGCACGCGCCGCGGCAGCCGTCGTCGAACGCTACCCCGGCGGTACACCCTCGCTGGGAATCCCCACCTGGTTCTACGGGCATGAGCCGCCCAACTACTTCGCCACCCACATCGCCAAGTACTTCGCCAACTCCATCCGCGAGGCCGTGCTGCTGGACGTCTGCCGGGGCGGCATCATCTTCCTCCCCGGCGCCGCTGGAACGGTCCAGGAAATCTTCCAGGACGCCTGCGAGAACTACTACGGCGCACGGGAAAAGGTGACGCCCATGGTCCTGGTGGGCACCCAGTACTGGACCCGCGACTACCCCGCCTGGCCGCTGCTCCGGCAGCTCGCGGCGGGGCGCGCCATGGAGGACCGGATCTTCCTGATGGACACCGTGGACCAGGCCGTGGCGGTGTTGCAGGACTGACGGGCACTGAACCGCTCCGGGCGGGTCACGGTACGTACAGGCGCCTAGAGGTCTTTCCGGCACTGCGCCTTGCTCAGCTCATACAGGCCGTTGCGGTCCCCGTCTGCGAGGCTCCCGGAGGCGCCAACCGAACCGCCGATTTCCGGATACATCAGCTGGGCGGGGTCGGCCACATGGTCCAGTCCCATCACGTGACCCAGCTCGTGCAGGATGACCGCCGCGGCGTACAGCTTCCCGTCCGGCTGCCGCAGCTCATCGGTGATCTGCGGGGCATCCAAATCCAGGCTGCCGGTTACAAACGTCTTGGGACCGCCGTCGAAACTGAAGTGCGTGCTTCCGCCTGTGCCGATCACCTTGCCCGCAAGTTCCGGCGAAGCTTCCGGCGTGGTCCAGGCGATCAGCAGCGGCGCCCAGCGCTCGCCATAGGCTGACGGCTGGTAGGCGGCGCGCTGCGGCGAGGGCTGTTCGCCGGTGGTGCCGTCATAGACAAAGGTGATGCCGGTGGCGGCCGAAATGATGCTGATGGCATTTGGGACGAGCCGTTCCGACCCCTCAGGAGCCAACTGGTCATTCACCACGTAGTGGAGGGGGCGGCAGGGCGAGTAGCCCACGGGGGTGCCGTCGCCGTTGACCGCCAGGAAGCGGTAGGAGTCGCTGCCCGCTGCCGGAACCTCCGGCTCGGCAAGCGGAACCGGCTCCTCCTCGTACCCCGGAGGGGGCGCTTCCGTACTGGCCGCGGATGGTTCGCCGGCGAGCCCGGGGAGGGGGTCCTCCCGGCCTGCGTCGGGTTGTGCTTGCGAGTGTTCGGGGACCTGGCCGGGTCTCTGACCTTGGGTCAGCAGTTGGCTGATCCGCGGATCGCCCAGGGCCAGGGCGCCGCCCAGTACCGCGGCGGTGCACAGCGCGACCACAAGCACGGCCCGGTAAACCAGGCCGTGCTTGCGTTGGGGGCTGCTCCCGGCATGCCTGGGCGGGAATTCCTCCACTAAGGGGCTTTCACGGCAGGGGCCGCTGCTAGCCGACGACGGTGCCGAAGACGAGCCCCAGCAGGTAGGTGACAGCGGCAGCGCCCAGGCCGATGCCCAGCTGGCGCAGGCCCCGGGTCAGGGGCGACGTGCCGGACAGCAGGCCGACGACGCCGCCGGTTGCCAGCAGCGCCACGCCTACCAGGGCGCCGGCCACCACCAGGGCGGTGACCCCGGTCAGGCCGAACAGGAACGGCAGGATGGGGATGATGGCGCCGGACGCGAAGAAGCAGAAGCTGGACAACGCGGCTCCCCAAGCGGTGCCCACGGCCTCGTGCTGGTCCTCCTCCTCCGGCAGCTCGGGCTGGAGCGACAGGCTGGGATCGCAGTCGCAGGAGAGCAGGCCCATGCGTTCGGCCACCCGGTGTTCGGCTGCTTCGTGGGACATGCCACGGGCCAGGTACACGAGCAGGAGCTCGTTGTGTTCCAGATCCAGCTTGGGGGCGGCAGCCAGCGTGACCTGCGTGGGGCGGGTGGCGGCCAGGAGTTCCCGCTGGGACCTGACAGAGATGAACTCACCGGCGCCCATGGACATGGCGCCGGCCAGGAGGCCCGCGATGCCGCTGAGCAGCACCACGCTGCTGGCGACGCCGGACGCCGCCATGCCCATCACGAGCGACAGGTTGCTGACCAGCCCGTCGTTGGCGCCGAAGACCGCGGCACGGAAGGTGCCGGCAAGGCGGTTGCGGCCCCGGGTAGCCAGCCCGCGGACCACTTCCTCATGGATCTGTTCGTCCGCGGCCATGGCCTCGGTGGCGTTGGGGTCCTTGGCGTAGGGCGAGCGCCCTTCGGCCCGCTGCGCCAGCGCGAGCACGAAGACCGACCCGAAGTGGCGGGCCAGGAAGCCGAGCATCCGGCTGCGGGCCGAGGCAGGGCGCGGTTTCCCGGCCTGGTCGCCGAGCAGTCCCAGCCAGTGGGCTTCGTGGCGGCCCTCGGCCTCGGCGAGGGCAAGGAGGATCTCGCGTTCCTCACCCTCGCGGTTCTGGGCCAGGTCCCGGTAGACGGAGGCCTCGGCCCGTTCGTCGGCAAGGTATTGGCGCCACCGCTTGAGGTCCTCGGACGACGGTGTGGGGTGGTGTCCCGCTGCGCCGGTACGGGGCGTGGACTCCGGGCTGGAATGGTGCGGGGTGGAATGGTTTGGCGTGGACTGGGCGTGCTGCGACACGAAAACTCCTGGGCTGGTGGGACATGGTATTCGGCCCCGTTGCAGAGCCAGCCTACTGCGAATTTCCGCGGTATTTCGGCTGGCATTCCTCGCTTCCGGGTTTCGGTATGCCTTAATCCGGTGGCGCTCCCGGCGTTCCCGGAGAGGCCGTCCCGGCACTGTCCACAGCCGGCCGTTGGACCCTTGACCCGGCCCATCCGCGGTGTTGAGATGAAAGTACGGCGCAGCCCGGCCGCCGCCAACAAGAGCACGTCAGGCGAACACACGGAGGTTGAATCATGGGCACCACCGGACAGCACCCGGACATGCCGCACCTGGACGCCGTGGAGGCGGACCCCGCATACGACTACGCCGAAGACACACCGGCCGCCAGCGAGGACTGGGACACCGAGGACGAGTTCCTGGACCAGGAGGAGCCGGTAGTCCATGCAGCGCCGGTGGTGGTCGACGCCGAGGACCGTGTGGTCCCGCTCGATCCGGACGAGGTCCGTGAAGACGGGTAAGCCGCGCCAAGGGGCGCAGGACGGACGACGGCGGCGCCTCCTCCCGCTGTCCGCGAAACGAGGCGCCGCCGTCGTGCGTTGCCTTGAACCAGTGCGTGCAGGAAACCCTTCGGCTTCTGCGGGTCCGGTCAGTTGGCGGCAATCCGCTCAGCGGACTCTTCCTGCGAGTCCTGCCCTGCCACACGCCGCTGCCAGTTGCGCATGACGTGCGGCTCGGTGGGACGGGTGAGCAGGGACGTGGCGATGTACACCACCGCGGAGCTGATCAGGCCGAAGTAGATCGGTTCGTTGGCGAAAACGCCTGCCAGTGGTTCCACGGCGTTGACCTCCAGGATGATCATGGTGCCCAGCGTCACCACGGAACCCACGGCCATGGAGGCTGCCGCGGCAATGCCTGTGCCGCGCTTCCAGACGAGCCCGCCCAGGATGGCCACGAGGAGGCCGCCCACCAGGATGTCGTAAGCGATGGTGAGCGCAGCCACCACGTCCTTGGTGACGATGGCGATCAGGATGGCCACGATGCCCAGCCCCAGGACCCACAGGCGGTTGGCCTTGACGTCGTGCTCGGGGTTGTCGGAATCGTCCGTGTTGACGGTTTTGCCGAACCAGCCGGCAACGAACGGCAGCACGTCGGCACGGGCCACGGTGGCGGCAGCGATGAGGGCGCCGGAGGCGGTGGACATCATGGCCGCAACGGCTGCGGCGAGGACCAGGCCGCCGATGCCGATGGGGAGCAGGTTCTGGGCCACCTCGGCGTAGACCACGTCCTTGCCTTCGGTGGCGACGTCGATGCTGGGCAGGGCCACGCGTGCGCCGAGGCCGATGAGGGCGCCGGCAGCACCGTAGAGGATGCAGTAGATGCCGGCGGTGGCGCCGCCCCAGCGGGCTACCTTCGGCGTCTTGGCGGTGAACACGCGCTGCCAGATGTCCTGGCCGATCAGCAGGCCCAGGGTGTAGACCACAAAGTACGTGATGATGGTTTCGACGCCGATGCCGTCGATCTGGAAGAAGCTGGCTTCCACGCGGCTGCGGATGCCGTCCAGCCCGCCCGCGGCGTTGAGCGTGAAGGGCAGCATGAGGAAGAAAATGCCCACGGTCTTGATCACAAACTGGACCTGGTCGGCCAGGGTGATGGACCACATGCCGCCGATGGTGGAGTACACCAGGACGATGGCGCCGCCGACAGCGATGGCCAGGGCCCGGTCCCAACCGAACAGCACCACGAAGATGGTGGCGTAGGCGCCGGTGGACGTGGCGCACAGCATCAGGGTGTAAGCGAGCATGATGATGCCGGAAGTGCGGGTGGCCTGGCTGCCGTAGCGCAGTGACAGCATCTGGGAGACGGTATAGATCTTCAGCTTCTGGATGGTGCCGGCGAAGGCGAGGCTGAGGAGCAGGACGCCGGCGCCGATGGCCACCACCAGCCACATGCCGGAAATGCCGAACTTGTAGCCCAGGCCGACGCCGCCCACGGTGGAGGCACCACCGAGGACGACGGCGGCCATGGTGCCCGTATAGAGGAAGGGTCCCAGGCGGCGGCCTGCCACCAGGAAGTCGCTGTTGTTGCGGGTGCGGGACTTGCCCCACCAGCCGAACGCCAGCATTGCGACGAGGTACACCACCACGATGGCGATGTTGATGACACTTGCATCCATGTTGGGTTCCTTGGAGCTGATTGGCAGCCGACGTGCCCGGCGGGGATCCGGACTGAACTGCGGGAGATGGAAAAAGGGGAGGAAGCTCCCGATAATTGCCTTATAGGCAACAGGTGTTTCCAAAGATTAGGCTGTGACCGCAGTAACAGTCAAGGGGAAGTTCATGGTCTGGGCCCGCGCGCCATGGAGGCGTCACACATGGTGGTGGCCATTAGTATTGCTGCAGAGCGGGGCCGGACTGCCGGCTATGAAAGGTTCGTGAATGAAGGCACTGCCAGTTGAGCCCAGCAATGTTCCGGTTGCCATCGGCTCCCGGATTCGCGCGGCGCGGCAGTCCCAGCGGCTCACCATCGAGCAGGTGGCGGACGCCACCGGGCTGACCAAGGGCTTCCTCAGCAGGGTGGAGCGTGACCTCACCTCGCCTTCTGTTGCCTCGCTGGTGACGCTGTGCCAGGTCCTCTCCATTTCCATCGGCGACCTTTTCGTGTCCCCGGAAACCCATCTCACCAAGCGCAATGAAGGCCCGCGGATCTCCCTCGGCGGCCAGGGGATTGTGGAACGCCTGCTGACGGCCCGGTCCGAGCGGCGCATCCAGATCATCCAGGCCGTCATCGAGCCGCACGGCCGCGGCGAGTCCGAGCTCTATGCCGTGGACTGCGACGTCGACGTCCTGCACGTCACCAAGGGCAGCATCCGGCTGATCCTTACCAATGAGGAATACGACCTCAGTGCGGGGGATACCGTCACCTTCCCCGGCCGTGAACCGCACACCTGGATCAACCCCACCGACAAGCCGGTGGAAGTGCTCTGGGTGCTGGTGCCCGCCGCCAGCCGTTAACTTCTTCCCTCCATCTGCGGGCCTTCCTGCCCGGTAACTCTTGCTCGTCCCTGTCAGAGGCCAGTCTGTCTCCCCGGATTCCGCAGGCCGCAGTGCATCCGCGTCGGAGTAACCGGGGTGGAGTGCACGATCACCAGCCCGCTTTGCGCGGCTCTGCAGCCAGCACTGGGAACCCCGCGTCCCGGAGTTGGCCGGAACGGGCCACGCCGCCCGACTGCCGAACGTATTCGAGGATGTCCATGTGGCCATTGGACGGTGTAGCGAGAGTGCGCGGAACCTGGTTGCTGGCGTAAGTGGGCAACCGGGAGCTCGGGTGCGTGTGCATTCCGTCCCGGTTTCCTGCGGTCCGTTGGCCGTCCGCGGCCGGACTGGCGCGGATCTCCGGTGTTACCGCGTAGAGACAGCGGCGGTAAGTGGGCAGGAGTGCACAGAGCTGCCCGGTGCTGAAGGTAAACACTTGATGCGCATTGGAAAACAGGGGTGTATGATGGCAGTCACATCAGCCCCTCACTCTTCAAAGGAGAAACCCGCATGGAAGAGCTGCGCATCGAAGCCAACGGCAACCTTGGACCCATCGACTCGTCCCGGATTCCGCGCTACGCCGGAGCGGCCACGTTCGCGCGCCTTCCGCGGCTGGACCAGGTGGCCAGGGCTGACGTCACGCTGGTGGGCGTGCCCTTCGACTCAGGCGTCTCCTACCGGCCGGGGGCCAGGTTCGGGGCCAATCACGTCCGCGAGGCCAGCCGGCTGCTGCGCCCGTACAACCCGGCCTGGGACGTCAGCCCGTTCGAGAACGTCCAGGTGGCCGACGCGGGCGACATGGCAGTGAACCCGTTCAATATCAACGAGGCCATCGAAACCATCCAGCAGAACGCCCTGGACCTCACCGCCGGCGGCAGCAAGTTGGTGACGCTCGGCGGCGACCACACCATTGCGCTGCCCCTGCTCCGCGCCGCCGCTGAACGCGCCGGCGGTCCGATCGCCATGCTCCACTTCGACGCGCACCTGGACACCTGGGACACCTACTTCGGTGCTGAATACACCCACGGCACCCCGTTCCGCCGTGCCGTCGAAGAAGGCATCCTCGACACCGAGGCCATTAGCCACATCGGCACCCGCGGTCCGCTCTACGGGAAGAAGGACCTCGACGACGACCACCGCTTCGGGTTCGGCATCGTCACCTCGGCGGATGTCTACTACCAGGGGGTCCTGGAAACCGTGGCCAAGGTCCGCGACCGGATCGGCAATCGCCCCCTCTACATCTCGGTGGACATCGACGTCCTCGACCCGGCGCACGCACCCGGCACCGGAACCCCCGAAGCGGGCGGCATCACCAGCCGCGAACTCCTGGAGATCATCAGGGGCTTCCGCGGCATGAACCTGGTGGGCGCCGACGTCGTGGAAGTGGCCCCGGCCTACGACCATGCGGAAATCACCGGCGTCGCCGGAAGCCACGTAGCCTACGAACTGGTGACGCTGATGGCAGACAACGCCGTGCCCGGCGACCGCTTCGGCGCAGCCACCGGCTACGCAAGCCAGGCCCTCGGGCAGGAAGTCCGCCGGCCGGCAGGGTTCGCTGCAGCGGGCAAGGAGTAGGCGGCCATGATCGACGTCGATCCGGGCGCGGCGGCACCGGGCGCAAGTGCAGAACCCGGCACAGGCGCCCGCAACGGCGGGGACCTCGTCGTCGAGACCCTTGAAGCCCTGGGCGCAAAGACCGTCTTCGGCATTCCCGGCCAGCACGCGCTGGGACTCTTTGACGCCATGGGCCGCGGAAACCTGCAGTTTGTCTCCTCCCGGGTGGAGAACAACTCCGCCTTCGCCGCCGACGGATACTCCCGTGCCACCGGTGAAGTGGGCGTCCTGTTCCTGTCCACCGGCCCCGGCGCTCTGACCTCACTGGCCGGGCTGCAGGAGGCTTACGCCACCGGTGTGCCCATGGTGGTAGTGGCCAGCCAGATCCCGTTGGAGGGGCTGGGTGCCCGGCGCAAGGGCATGCTCCACCAGCTCGATGACCAGAAGGCCTCGGCCGCTAACGTCACCAAGAGCCAGCGGCTGATCCAGCACGCCTCGGGTATCCCGTCCGCCATCCAGGACGCCTGGACAGAGGCCATCTCCTCGCCCCAGGGCCCCGTGTGGATCGAGATCCCGCAAAACGTCCTGCTGGATCCCATCATGGTCCCGCCGGTGGAGGACGCGCTGGCCGAGGCCGCGGACAACCCGCCGCGCGTCGAACTGGTCCGCGAAGCCGTGAAGTGGCTCCAGGGGGCCAGGCGTCCGGCGATCATCGCCGGCGGCGGCACCCGCCGCGGCAATGCGGAGCAGTCGTTGCTGTCCATTGCCGAGAAACTCCGTGCGCCCGTCATCTGCACTCCGGGTGGCAACGGCGCGTTCCCCTGGACCCACGAACTGTCGCTGCAGTCATGGATCGAAGACCGGTACATGACCGACGTCCTCGAGGACGCGGACGTGCTGGTGGTCATCGGCTCGTCCCTGGGGGAGGTCACCTCCAATTACTTCACGTTCGAACCCCGCGGCCGGATCATCCAGATCGACGCCGAACCCCGCGTCCTGGAATCCAACCGGCCCGGCCTGGGCATCCGGGCCGACGCCGGGCAGGCGCTCGCAGCCCTGGACGAAGCGCTGGCGCCGGCCGAAGTTGCAGTTGACTGGCATGGCTCCACGCCCGAAGAGCTGGTGAAGGAATCCCTCACCAAGGTAAAAGCCAGGCTGGAGTCCCAGGACCTCGCCAAGGAACTGGCGTTCATGGCGGACATCCGCGAGGCCGTCCCAGCGGACATGCAGACCTTTTGGGACATGACCATCGCCTCCTACTGGGGCTGGTCCTGCTGGGACTCCCGCGAGGGGCAGTTCCACTCGGCCCAGGGCGCCGGCGGCCTGGGCTTCGGCTTCCCGGCTGCCATCGGGGCTGCCGTAGGCCTGGAAACGCTGGGGAAGACCGCTGGTTCTGCCCGGGTGCTGGCTGTATCCGGCGACGGTTCGTCCATGTACTCCATTTCGGAGCTGGCCACGGCAAAGCAGCACAACGTCCCGGTCACCTGGCTGATCGTGGACGACGGCGGCTACGGCATCCTGCGCGAATACATGGTGGGCGCCTTCGGTAAGGCCACCGCCACGGAGCTTGCGCGCCCGGACTTCGTCAAGCTCGCCGAAGCGTTCGGCGTGCCCGCGGTCAAAGTGGCCCCCGGGGATGTGGGGGACGCGCTCAAGGCAGGATTCGCCGCCGACGGCCCCAACGTCGTCGTGGTTGAAACGCTCCTGAAAATGTTCGGACCCACGCACCTGGGCGACTAGCAGCGCATCGTCGCAGCGACGCTCCCGCGCCCTGCCATGGCAGCGGTGTGGGGGCGTTTGCCGTTTAAGGACGGCAGTCGGCCGACGGCGGCGGGACAATTCGTTTCCCTAAGCAACCTTTTCCTGATACAGTTGCTTGCAGCAACTAATTCTTTAGGGAGGGTCATGTCTGTCGCACCGGCTACCGCCGCCGATCTCGTCGGCCATATCTTTGACCTCCAGCGCGCGCTGCGCTGCGTCACCATGATGAACGTCAAAGGCCAGGACACCGGCATAGCCCTCCAGGGCGTGCTCAAGTTCATCGGCGAAGGGGAAACCCGCGCGGCGCACCTGGCAGAACGCCTCGGCGTCAGCCCCCCGGTGCTCAGCCGGCACATCGCTGAGCTCGCCGACGCAGGCCTGGTGGTCAGGACTCCGGATCCGGACGATGGCAGGGCCCAGCTGCTGGCCCTCTCTCCGCGGGGCAAGGAAAAACTGGCGGAGCTCATCCGGCACCGGGCCGAGACGCTGCAGGGCTACCTCTCCGACTGGAACGAAGACGATGCCATCGCAACAGCCGCGATGCTCAACAAACTGACAGCCTCACTGAAGAATTCCATCCGGGCAAGGGCGGCCGGAACCACCACCGAACACCAGACCATGCAGGAGTCCCTCAATGGCTAACGTCACCGCCGCCGCGGACCTGGAGGAGCGCCATCGCGAACGCTCTGCCAAACAGGAATCACGGCAATCCAAGCGCCACGAACCCGGCGCACCCATGAACCACCGGCAGATCATGGAGGCCCTCACCGGCCTGCTCGCTGCCTTCTTCACCGCCATCCTCAGCAGCACCATTGTGGCCAACGCGCTGCCCACCATCATGTCCGAGCTCAAGGGCACCCAGACGGACTTCGCGTGGGTCATCACGGCGGCACTGCTGGCCAACGCGGCCACCACCCCCATCTGGGGCAAGCTCGCAGACCTCTTCGACAAGAAGGTCCTGGTCCAGCTGAGCATCGTGATCTTCGTGGCCGGCTCGGTCATGGCAGGGTTCTCGGAAAACATCCCGTTCCTGCTCACCGCCCGCGTGATCCAGGGCATCGCCATGGGTGGCCTCACCGCCCTGGCCCAGGCGATCATCGGCTCCATTATCCCGCCCCGCGAACGCGGCAAGTACTCCGGCTACATGGGCGCAGTCATGGCCGTCGGTACCGCCGGCGGCCCGCTGCTGGGCGGCTTCATCGTGGACAGCCCGCTGGGCTGGCGCTGGACCTTCTTCGTCTGCGTGCCGCTGGCCGTGGTCGCCCTGATCCTGCTCCAAATCACGCTGAAGATCCCGCACGTCAAGCGGCCCGCCAAGATCGACTGGCTTGGTGCCATCCTGCTGACCTCCGGCGTCAGCCTGCTCCTCATCTGGGTGTCCTTCGCCGGCAAGGCCGACTACTACGACTGGTGGTCCTGGCAGTCGGCACTGATGGTGGGCGGCGGCGTCCTGCTGCTGGCACTGCTGGTGCTGGTTGAGTCCAAGGTGTCCGCACCGATCATCCCGCTGAAGATCATCTCCGACCGCACCACCGCTCTGGCCATCGTGGCCTCCGTTGCTGTTGGCGTGGCCATGTTCGGTTCTTCAACCTTCCTGGGCCAGTACTACCAGGTGGCCCGCGGCGCCACGCCCACCGAGGCCGGCCTGCTCACGCTGCCCATGATTGCCGGCAACCTCGTCGGTTCGGTGGTTTCGGGCCAGCTGATCAGCCGCTACGGCAAGTGGAAGGGCTTCCTGGTGGGCGGTACCGTCCTGCTGATCGGCGGCCTCGCGATGGCCGGAACCATGGACCACACCACCGAACTCTGGCTCACCGGCATCTACACGGGCATCTTCGGCATCGGCCTTGGCATGCTCATGCAGAACCTGGTCCTTGCCGTCCAGAACACCGTCCGCGCCCAGGACATCGGTTCCGCCAGTGCTTCCGTTGCCTTCTTCCGCTCCGTCGGCGGCGCCATCGGCGTCTCCGTGCTGGGCGCCGTCATGGCCAACCATGTCAAGGACCTGGCCACTGACGGTCTGGCGAAGCTCGGCATCGAGTCCACCGGCAACAGCGGTGCCACGCTGGACCTCAAGGACCTGCCGGCGCCGATCGCCGACGTCATGCGTGCGGCTTACGGTGACGCCACTGCCGGGATTTTCATGATCTCCGCCGTCGTTGCCGTGGTTGCGCTGATCGCCGTCCTCTTCATCAAGGAGGTGCCGCTGCGCAAGACCGTGGACATTACTCCTGAAAAGGCCCTGGAGGCCAACGCCGCCGGCGAGGCGGGGATGACCGCCATGACTGGGCAGCTGCCCATGGTTTCCCCCGATGCTCCCCGCGACGCGGATGGCGGATACAGCACCGCTGAAGCTGCGCGGCCGGCGGGAATCCACGCAGGACCGGGGACAGGCGCCGCGCCGGCAAAGACGTACGACGGCGGCAAGGCAGCGGCCGCAGCCGCGTCCAGGTCCGTAGCAACCGAGGACTTCGAGGAGGCTTTTGCCCGGACGTTCGGCAGCGAAGGGTTGGACCTCAGGTCCGCCGACTCTGTCGAAAAGGCGGCCGACGCCGTGGCCAGTGCCGCCGACACCCTCCGGAAGCTGCAGGACACCCAGCACCTGCTGGCCCGGCAGCAGGCCGAACTGGGCGGGCTGGTGCTGGACATTCAGGAGCAGCTGCGGTCCCAGCGGGACCTCGCCGCCCAGCAGGAAGCGACGGCAGCTGAACTCCGCAGGGTGCAGCGCAAGCTGCTCAAGGAACGCAAGCTGCAGGCAGCTGCCGCCCTGTACCTGGCCGGACGCGGCAAGCACAGTGCCGCGAACCCATCGTCCGCAACACCTGCCGGGACCCCTCGGGACCAGTAAGGCGCTGCGCGTCACCAGCCGCGCGTGAACAACAGGGCCGCCGCCCGCATCCGGACCGTAATCCGGGTACGGGCGGCGGCCCTTTTTCGTTAGGGACCGCCGCTGGTGCCGGCAGCGTTAACCGGATCGAAAAGGTGGATTAAATGGGACTCCAATGTCAGTGGGCAACACTAGAGTTGAAACCATGCTCCTTACGCTCATACGGCGCTATTCCAAACCGTATTTTCCCTACATCGCCGCCGTCATCATCTTCCAGCTCGCATCCACCATTGCGGCCCTCTACCTGCCCAGCCTGAACGCCCGGATCATCGATGAAGGCGTCACCAGGGGAGACACCGACTTCATCTGGCGCACCGGTGCCGTGATGCTCCTGGTGGCCTTTGCCCAGGTGGCTGCCGCCATCGCCGGCGTCTACTTCGGTTCAAAGACGGCCATGGCCCTGGGCCGCGACCTGCGCCGGGCGGTGTTCCGGAAGGTCACCAGCTTCTCCGCCAAGGACGTCAACGCTTTCGGCGCCCCCACGCTGATCACGCGCGGCACCAATGATGTGCAGCAGGTGCAGATGCTGGTGCTGATGGGCCTGAACTTCATGGTGGCCACGCCCATCATGTGCATCGGCGGCATCATCATGGCGCTGCGTGAGGACATCAACCTGTCCTGGCTGGTCTGGGTTTCCGTGCCGCTGCTGACCGTAGTGGTGGGGTACCTGGTGGTCCGGCTCATGCCGCTGTTCAGGTCGATGCAGAAGAAGATCGACCGCATTAACGCGGTGCTCCGGGAACAGATCATCGGCATCAGGGTGGTCCGGGCTTTCGTCCGGGAACCGTACGAGACCGGCCGTTTCGGCGAAGCCAACAAGGAGCTCACCGATGTTTCGCTGAAGATCGGTGCCCTGTTCGTCCTCATGTTCCCCGCCATCAGCATGATCCTGCACCTGTCCACGGCTGCGGTGCTGTGGTTCGGCGGCCAGCGCGTCGACTCGGGCGACATGCAGGTGGGCGCCCTGACAGCGTTCCTCCAGTACCTGCTCCAGATCCTGGTGGCCGTCATGATGGGCACGTTCATGGCCATGATGATCCCGCGCGCCTCCGTCTGTGCGGACCGCATCGGCGAAGTACTCGACGTCGAACCCTCCATCCACGATCCCGAACGCCCGGTAGCCCCCTCGGAGCTCAGCGGCGTAGTGGAATACCGCAACGTCACCTTCGCCTACCCGGGCGCCGAGTCCCCGGTGTTGAGCAACATCAGCTTCACCGCCCGGCCTGGCCAGACCATCGCCATCATCGGTTCCACCGGTTCGGGCAAGACCAGCCTGCTCTCGCTGCTGCCACGGCTCTACGACGCCGCGGAAGGCGAAGTCCTCCTGGACGGCGTCCCCGTTACCAGCCTTGACCACGCCGAGATCACCAAGCGCGTGGCCCTGGTGCCCCAGCGGCCCTACCTCTTCTCCGGCACCATCGAGCACAACCTGCGCTTCGGGAAGACCGATGCCACGGACCAGGAACTGTGGGAAGCGCTGCGGGTGGCGCAGGGAGAATCGTTCGTCCGGGAAAAGTCCAAGGCGCTCGAATCCCGGATCTCCCAGGGCGGCACGAACGTTTCCGGCGGGCAGCGCCAGCGGCTCTGCATCGCCAGGGCCCTCGTGACTAAACCCCGGGTCTACCTGTTCGACGACTCGTTCTCGGCGCTGGACGTTGCCACCGATGCCCGCCTCCGTGCGGCGCTGAAGGACACAACTGCCGACGCGACGGTCATCATCGTTGCCCAGCGCGTTTCCACCATCACCGAGGCGGACCAGATCCTGGTGCTGGACAACGGCCGGATCGTGGACCGCGGAACGCACGAGGAACTCCTGGAAACCTCACCCACGTACCAGGAAATTGTTGAATCGCAGCTGAGCGTGGAGGAAATGGCATGAGCCCCCGCAAGAAAGACCCCGCGAAGACTGAGCAAGACGCCGTGGCAACAGTGCAGGGCACCGGCAGCTCCGCTGAAACCGCAGTGGTGGAGGACGACGACTTCTACGAGGAGGAGTTCACGCCCTCCGAAGCCGACGGCGACATGTTCGGCGGCATGCCCGCCAAGAAGGCCCAGCATTTCTGGCCGTCGGCCAAGCGGCTGATGGGCCTGCTGAAGCCCGAAACCCTGGGCATCTGCGTGGTGGTGGCCATGGTGGTGGTGGCCGTGGTGCTGAACGTTATTGCGCCGAAAATCCTCGGCCAGGCCATGGACGTTATTTTCGGTGGTGTCGTGGGCAAGCAACTGCCGGCCGGCGTGAGTAAGGACCAGTTCGTGGAGGGACTGCGCCAACAGGGCCAGGACAACTTCGCGGACATGGTCTCCCGGATGGAACTGGTGCCCGGCACCGGCATCGACTTCAACAAACTGACCATGCTCATCGCCATGGTCCTGCTGATGTACTTTGTGTCCAATATCTTCCTGTGGCTGCAGGGCTACGTCCTGAACCGCATCGTCATGAAGGTGATCCGCAAGCTCCGGGACGACACCGAAAAGAAGCTCAACCGCCTCCCGCTGAACTACTTCGACACCCGCCAGCGCGGCGACGTGCTGTCCAGGGTGACCAACGACGTCGACAACATCCAGCAGGCGCTCCAGCAGGCCTTCGCGCAGCTGATCAACTCGCTGCTGACAGTGGTGGGCATCGTGATCATGATGTTCATCGTCTCCTGGCAGCTGGCCCTGATCGCCCTGGTGGCCCTGCCGCTCTCGGGCGTCGCAGCGGGCCTCATCGGCGTGCGGAGCCAGAAGCTCTTCGCGGCGCAGTGGAAGAACACCGGCACGCTGAACGGGCAGATCGAGGAATCCTTCTCGGGCCACGACCTCGTCCGGGTCTTCGGCCGCGAAGCGGACATGCTCGAACGGTTCGACGAGCGCAACGAAGCCCTGTACAAGGCCAGCTTCGGCGCACAGTTCGTCTCCGGCATCATCTTCCCGGTGATGCAGTTCGTGTCCTACCTCAGCTACGTGGGCATCGCCGTGGTGGGCGGCCTGCGCGTCGCCTCCGGCTCCATGTCGCTCGGTGACGCCACGGCCTTCATCCAGTACTCCCGCGAATTCACCCAGCCGCTGGGCCAGATGGCGGGCATGGCCAACATGCTTCAGTCAGGTGTTGCCTCAGCAGAGCGGGTGTTCGAGTTCCTCGACGCCGACGAACAGGACCCTGAGACCGCTACGGAGCACCTGCCGGCCAGGACCGACGGCCACGTGGAATTCCGGGACGTCACCTTCAGCTACACCGAGGACCGGCAGCTCATCGAAAACCTGTCCTTCACCGCGGAGCCGGGGAACACCGTGGCCATCGTGGGGCCCACCGGCGCCGGAAAGACCACCCTGGTGAACCTGGTAATGCGTTTCTACGAGCTCAACTCCGGTTCCATCACCCTGGACGGCGTGGACGTGACGCACCTCAGCCGGTCCGAACTCCGCTCCAAGGTGGGCATGGTGCTGCAGGACGCGTGGCTGTTCGGCGGGTCCATTTACGACAACATCCGTTACGGCAACCTCGACGCCACCGAAGAGCAGGTCATGGCAGCCGCCAAGGCCACGTTCGTGGACCGCTTCGTCCGCGCCCTGCCCGAGGGCTACAGCACGGTGATCGACGAGGAAGGCAACAACGTCAGTGCCGGCGAGAAGCAGCTGATCACCATTGCCCGGGCATTCGTGGCCAACCCGTCGCTGCTGATCCTCGACGAAGCAACCAGTTCGGTGGATACCCGTACCGAGCTGCTGGTGCAGAAGGCCATGGCCGCACTGCGGTCGGACCGCACCAGCTTCGTGATTGCCCACCGGCTCTCCACCATCCGCGACGCCGACACCATCCTGGTCATGGAGAACGGCAGGATCGTGGAACAGGGCAACCACAAGGTCCTGCTTGCGGCCGGAGGCGCCTACTACCGCCTGTACATGTCCCAGTTCGCTGGAGCCGACGCCGGTGACGTGCCGGTGGATGATTCGACGGCGGTGCACAGCTGAGCGGGCACGACGGGAACGGCGGCCAGCGGATCGAGGTCCCCGTTCCCATGCGCTGGGGCGACATGGACGCCTACGGACACATCAACAACGTGCAGATCGTCCGCATGCTTGAGGAAGCCAGGATCGGTGCCTTCGGACCGCCCCGGGGAGCGGGCCTGCCCGGCGTTGAGCCGCAGGTCTCGCTGTTCAACGATGTCCCGGACGGCATCATGGCGCTGGTGGTGGACCACAAGATCCGCTACGTCAGAACCCTGGAATACCGCAACGTCCCGGCCGTGGTGCAGGTGTGGATCGGTGCCGTGAAGGGCGCCAGCTTCGACATCCATTACCTGGTCCAGGATCCCGTCACAGGGGAGGATTGCGTCAGGGCGAGCAGCCACCTTGCTTTCGTGGACGAGGCCACCGGCCGGGTGCAGCGGCTCACGCCGGAACAGAAGGAACGCCTGGCGCCGTACAGGCACTAAGCCTCTGGACAGGACCCCACGGGGCACACTGGACTGGAACCACACCACACCGAAAGGAAGCCAGATGGGCAAGAACAAGACCCGAGTCGCCAGGAAGAAGAAGACCTGGAAGGAGATGTCGCCGTCCTCCAAGGCCGGCACCATCATCGTGGCCATCGTCCAGCTCTCGCTGCTGGTTGCGGCGCAGCGGGACATCTCGAAGCGGCCGGCGGCACTCATTAACGGGCCTAAGGGCGCCTGGCGTGCGGCATCCTTCATCAACTTCGTCGGACCCATGGGGTACTTCATCTTCGGGCGGAAGCGGTCCGCTCCGCGCACGTAAATTTCCGGGCTAACGGCCAGGAGCCGTCCGGCGGAAACCGGACGGCTCCCACCGGGCGGCCAAGCGGCTTTGAGCAGGCGTCCAGTTAGACCCTGTAAATTTGAATCCATGACCCCCGCCACCATTGCTGCCATGACCCGCGCCCTCGGCATCTCCAAGGAGATCGAGGACGCGGCATGGTTTGTTTTGAGCCCGGGGCTGCAGGGCAAACCATCGGCCCTGGACGGGCGGACACTGACCTGGACCTCCGAGGCCGCCGCGGAACTGCTGGACCGCCTGGAACGGGGCACGCCGGATCCCAAAGCGCCCATGATGACCAACCTCCGGCAGAACCTCGACGGCGCCTCCCGCGAAGCCAAGCAGCTGGCCGCCGAGCTTTTGTTCCTGCAGTCCCTGCCGCTGGCGCATGAAGTGAAGTCGCTCAAGGTCAAGCGGGCCCGCGTGGCCGAGGCCGCCTCCTGGCTCGAACCGCCACTGGAACTGCCTGAAGAGCTCTACCAGGGCATGACGGACCACGGCGTGATCCGGGACCGAACGGCCGAGTTCAACTGGACCATCTGGGACCACCTCCGGTGGCTGTGCCGGTTCGTGCAGCATGTGGACCAGCAACCGCCCACCACCATCACCGCGGCACTGCTTGACCCGCTGAAGTTCCACGCCCTGGCAGCCGGCACCCCGGCGGACCAGCCTGCCATCCGCCGCAGCATCGAGTTCCTGGCGTGGCCCAGCTACTTTGAACCCGTGGTGGCGGACGTGGAGCGGCAGGAAATCCGCGACGCCTTCGCCTCGCTGGTGGGTGGCGCCAAGGGGGATTCCGAAGAAGACATCACCGCCGACATCCACCGGATCCGCCTGCACCTTGATGAGCAGGCCGGCCAGCGCATCGACTGGTACGCCCGCCAGCTGGTGAGCCAGTGGCGCAAGGTGGGCGACCCCGGCCGCCGCGCATGGCTGCTCCGGACCCACCACGACAACGCTGAGTTGCTCACCGCCTGGCAGGGCGAGGAAAAGGTGACGCTCGACGTCGAACACCTCCGCCTCCTGGAGCCCGGCGTCACCGCCGGGCTGGTCCAGCATGCCGTGGACGAGGACTACAAGCACCTTGGCTACGTGGAGCGCGAGGACACCAAGACCGCCGTCTTTGCCTTCCTCACCGTCATGAAACCCGGCGACCTGGTCCTGTACCAGCACGCCGGCACGGTCCGGCTGGGCGGCGTGCTGGGCGAACCCGAGTACAACGATGACAACCGCCGGCTGCGACGGAAGGTGCGCTGGTTCGACGAAGGCCACGCCACCGCCAGCCTGCCCCGGCACGTCCAGCGGCAGCTGGCCACCCCCGGCATCGTGGTGGACGCAACCCGCGTGGTGCAGGCGCTCCAGGCACTCCTGCCGGCCGAAGCCGAGACCGAGCCCGACGGCGAAACGGAAGCCGCCGCCGTCGTGGAACCTGTCCAGGAGGGCTTCCGGCCGCTGACGCCGGAGTTCGCGGAGTCCCTGCACATGGACCTCGAGCCCCTGCAGGAGATCGCGGACCTGCTGGAGGAGAACCGCCAGCTGGTCCTGTACGGCCCGCCTGGCACCGGCAAGACCTACCTGGCCAAGCACCTGGCAGCGGAGTTGGCGGACGACACCACTGACGAACGCGTCAAGCTGGTCCAGTTCCACCCCTCCTACGCCTACGAGGACTTCTTCGAGGGGTACCGGCCGGACAAGACGGACGAAGGCCAGGTCTCCTTCAAGCTTGTTGCCGGCCCGCTGCGCCGCCTCGCCGAGGAAGCCGCCAAGCCCGGCAACGAGAAGAAGCCGTACTTCCTGATCATCGACGAGATGAACCGCGCCAACCTGGCCAAGGTCTTCGGCGAGCTGTACTTCCTGCTCGAATACCGAGACGACCGGATCTACCTGCAGTACAGCCCCAACGAGCCGTTCACGCTGCCGGACAACCTGTACATCATCGGCACCATGAACACTGCGGACCGGTCCATCGCCATGATGGATGCCGCCATCCGCCGGCGCTTCTCGTTCATCGAGCTGCATCCGCAAACCGAACCGGTTAAGGGTTCGCTGCTCCGCTTCCTGGAGGCCCGCGGGCTGGACACCACGCCGGCGCTGCTGCTGGACGTTCTCAACGGCGCCATCGACGAATGGGACCGGGACCTGATGATCGGCCCGTCCTACTTCATGAAGCCCGCGGCGCAGACACCGGCCGGGCTGCGGCGGATCTGGAAGTACGAACTCATGCCGCTGCTGGAGGAGCATTATCACGGCCAGCTGACCCGCGCGCAGCTGGAGGAACGGTTCGGGCTGGAGCAACTGCTGGGACGCCTTGCGCTCCGCTGACCCCGCCAGGGCCTTCACTCCGGACGGCAACGCCGGCGCGCGCGGCCCGGGAGGCGCCGCGCGGCACCTGGTGCTGGACGAGCTGTCCCGCGGGATCGTGGAGCGGCTGGATCCTGCCAGTGCTTCGTTCCTGAATTCGAGCGGGTTGGCCAAGGCCTCGCCCATGGGGATGGGGCTGTACCGGATTGAGCCGGTGGGCAAAGTGGGATCGGTGCGCACTGCCTCGGTCCAGCTGGACGTCAGGCCCAAGGACCGGCTGGGCCTTGGCCGGCTGCTGTTCCTCCTGAGTTACGCGGGGGAGCAGGGCTTCCGGCCGGACTCGGTGGCTGCCTTCGAGGAGCGGGAGCTGTGGAGTGCGCTGGCCGAGTCCCTGGCGCAGCTGGCCGAACGGGCGCTGGGACGCGGCGTCCTGCAGGGCTACCTGGCCGTGGACGAATCCCTCCGCACGGTCAAGGGACGGATCCGCATCTCGGACCAGATTTCCCGCCGGCCGGGCATGCTGGTGCCGCTGGAAGTCTCCTACGACGAATTCACCGAGGACATTGCCGAGAACCGGATCCTACGGGCGGCCCTGGAACGCATGGGCCAGGTGCCGCGGGTCCGGCCCGAAGTACTGAGCCGGCTGCGGCTGCTCAAAGGAAAGCTCGACGGCGTCACCCGGCTCCCGTCCGGTGCGCCGCTGCCGTCGTGGAAGCCCAGCAGGATGAACCTCCGGTACCACGCGGTGCTGCGGCTGGCCGAGCTCATCCTCCGCAACGCCTCGGCTGAGGCAGGGCCGGGACGGCAGCAGACGGCCGCGTTCGTGGTGGACATGGCCCGGGTGTTCGAGGATTTCGTGGGCACCGCCCTGCGGGAGGCGATGGCCGCCTACCCCGGGGAACTGCGGCTCCGGTACAACGCGCTCCTGAGCGAAGCCGTACGGGACTCCGACCGCCTCACCGTGCAGCCGGACGCCGTGCACATGCTCGGTGGCCGTCCCGTGGTGGCCTACAACGCCAAGTACAAGGCCGCCACAGACTCCGGTGCTTCCCTCACCGCGGACCACTTCCAGATGCTGGCCCACTGCACGGCGCTGGCCGTGCCAACAGCGTGGCTGGTATACGCCGGATCCGGTGACATCAAGCTCCGCCGGATCCTGAACACGGATATCGACATCGTGGAGTTTCCTCTGGATCTCTCTCTGCCGCCCGCGGAGGTCCTGGCCGCCGTGCAGGACTTGGCCCGGCAGTCGTGGGGCGAAGTGGTCCGGCAGGCGCGTGCCGGCGAACCTTAGACCGGCACCCGGAACGTGAAGGTGGTGCCCTCGCCCAGGGTGCTGTCCACGCTGATGGTCCCGCCGTGGGCTTCGACGATCGCCTTGCTGATGGGCAGCCCCAGCCCCACACCCGGGATGGCCGTCCGGCGGACGTTGCTGGTGCGGAAGAACTTGGCGAATACCTCGGAGGCGTCCTCGGGGGTCATCCCCATGCCGGTGTCCGTAACGCGGCATTCGAGGTGGGCGTCTTCGCGGGCCAGACTGACCAGGACGTTGCCGCCGTCGGGGGAGTACTTGATGGCGTTGGACACCAGGTTGTCCAGGACCTGGGAAATCCTGGCCCCGTCCACGTGGGCCTCAAGCTGATCCGGGGTCTCGGCCGCCAGCTCCACGCCAGATGCCGTGGCCCTCGGCATGGCGGAGGACACGCTGGTCCGCACCAGCTCTGCCACATCCACGGTGTGCGGGGTGACGATGAGCTGCCCGTTCCGGCTGGAGAGCAGGTCCGATACCAGGGTCAGCAGCCGCTCGGAGTTCCGGCGGATGATTTCGAGCATCTCCTGCTGTGATTCCTCCGGTTCGTCAGCCAGCAGGATTTCCACGTACCCGAGGATGGACGTCAGCGGCGTCCGGAACTCATGGGAGACGCTGGAGACGAAGTCGTCCTTCGCAGCCAGCGCGTTCACCAGGTCCGTGACGTCACTGAACGCAATGACCGAGCCGGTGAACTTCCCGTCGCTGTCCCTCATGGCCCGGGCGGTGGTGACGAACGCGCGCTGGTCCCTGCCGTCGCCCAGCCACACGAGGTAGTCAGTGAAGGTTTCGCCCAGCACGGCGCGGCGGACGGGGCGGTCCGGCACAGGTATGAGGGTTTTCCTGTCCGGACCGAACACCAGCAGCTGGGACTCGTTGGGGTCCGGGTTGTCCTTGGGGCTGGCCAGCAGGTGGTTGGCCCGCTGCTTCCTGTTCATCAGGACATCGTGACCGTCCGCGTCGACTGCCAAGACACCAAGGTGCACTGTATCCAGGACGGTGTTCAGCAGGGACTCCTGCCGCTGGCTGGTGCGGAGGTTGGCCTGGAGCTGGGCGTCCTTCTCCTCCAGCTCGCGTTGCTGGCGCATCATGCTGAGCGTGAGGACGCTGACCGAGATCCCGATGCCGAGCATCATCACCGGCAGCAGCAGGGACCGGGTGAGGTCCTGGGCCGTGACGTTCCCCTTCAGGAGCAGCGGAACCCAGATGATGGCCAGCGGTGCCAGGAAGGACAACCAAAGGGCGGCCTTGGGATAGTACCCGGAGGCGCACAGCCAGATGACCGGGAAGACAGCCAGCAGGCTGATGCCGGTGAGGCTGTCCTGCCCGCCCTCCCGGCCCACCGCGATGGAGATGAAGTCCAGCAGGGGGATGACCAGGAAGCTCGTGAAGGGCAGCCGCTCCCACGGGATGACGTAGCAGAGACCCATCAGCACGAGCTGCGAGACGACGAACGCAGCGAAGAGCGGATTGCCCATTGTTCCGGGGAAGAAGGCCCACACCAGGAACATCGTCAACAGCGTGGTGATGAACAGCGGCATCTGGCTCATGGCCACGCGGTCCCGCAGGCTGTACTCGTGGAACTGGCGCCGGAAAAAGCGCAGCCCTCCCGACGACCATGCCACCGGGTTAGCCATTGACCTGGGACATTCGGGCGGGCGCGTGCGAGACCATACCAGCAGGATATCCGCAGCCAGCTATACTTCTGACGTTGGCTGCTGAGGGGGCGCTATGAGTGATGCACGTGTGGGACTTGTCATCGAGGATGACCACGACATCCGGGAATTGGTTCGCACGGTGCTGACCCAAGCCGGATTTGATGTAACAGTAGCCAGCAGTGGCGCAGAAGGTGTCCTGGTGGCCAAGACCATCAGCCCCGATGTCATCACCCTGGATTTGGGCTTGCCGGACATCGACGGATTCGAGGTTTCCCGGCAGATCCGCGAATTTTCCGATGCCTATATCGTGATGCTCACGGCCCGCACGGAAGAGCTGGACACCCTTATTGGGCTTGAGTCCGGCGCCGACGACTACCTCACCAAGCCTTTCCGGCCGCGCGAACTCCGTGCCCGGGTGGCGGCCATGATGCGGCGCCCGCGTTCCGCCTCCGAGCCGGCAGACACCCCCACCGAGATCCCGGCAGAGGCGGGCGGCCACCCGGAGCGGGGCAACTACAGCCACAACGGACTCGAGCTCAGCTACGCCTCCCGGACCGTGCTGGTGGACGGCACGGAAATGAACCTGACCCGCACGGAATTCGAACTCCTGCACGCGCTGCTGGAAGCCGGGCGGACTGTCCGGACCAAGTCGGACCTGGTGCGCCGGCTGCGGGACGAAGATTACGACGTCGGGAGTTACATCAGCGAGGCGGACGAACGGTCCGTCGAGGTCCATATGGGCAACCTGCGCAAGAAGCTGGGCGACTCGCCGCAGCAGCCGCGCTGGCTGCAGACCGTCCGCGGCGTCGGTTACAGGCTGGCGCCCATCGCGCACTGAGCCTTCAGGCGGTGTGTGGTCTGGCGGCTGCATTGGGTGATGTTCCGCAGGAAAGCGGCGGCCAGGTGGGGAAGTACGACGGCGGCGTCTGCCGCGCGTGCCCCGCTGCGGATTTCGCTTTCCAGATTCGTTGCCAGTCCCGCCAGCCGTTCCGCGCCCACCATCTGGCTGGAGGTCTTCAGGCTCAGGACAGCGTCCACGGAGCCCTCCAGGTCTCCGGTGGTCAGGGCCAACCGGAGCTTGCTGAGCCGCACGGGCAGGCACTCGATGAAGTTCCCCACGAACACCTTGCTGTAGCCCCCGTCTTCTCCGAGTTCGTCCCGGAGACGGTCCAGCACTGACTGGTCCACCAGCGGCAGGGGGGCGTCATCCGAGGGGCTCACGGGGTTCCTTTCAGCTGACGTTTTTCAGTCCGGCAGCGAATCATCGGAGTGGGGCGGGCGTGCAGTTTCAGGTTAGGACCGGCGCCCGGGGGCGGCACCGTTTCGGGGAAGAATTGTGGGTTTCTTGATGACACTGCGGCTTCCGCACCCAATACTTGAGCCAGTGCTTTCCGCACTGAAACCTTGCGGCCGTGGCCGCCCGTCAGCTGGGGATGGGTTGTGTTGGCAAAATCGTTAAAGAGGTTAGTCATTGCTGCGTTCGTGGGAGCCGGCCTGGTTCTTGCGGCTGTTCAACCGGCCGCGGCAGCCGCCGCTCCGGCAGCACAAATTGCGTTGAGTCCGGCGTCCGGGCCGGCGGGGTCCGCCGTGACTGTGGCCGGGACCGGGTTCAAAGCCGCCACCACCGGAACGGTGATCATCGGGTCGGCCACGTTCGCTTTCAAGACCAGTTCCACGGGTGCCTTCAGCGCGGGGGTGAGCATTCCGTCCGGGTCCACCGGCAACGTCACCGTGACTGCCAAAACCTCGTCCGTGAAGGCGTCCGCCCACTTCGCCGTTCAGGCAGCCGCCACTCCGCCACCACCGGCCAGCAACGCACTCCTCCGGTTCGGCGCTGCGACAGCCGGGGGACCGCTCGCATCGGCGGAACTCGATGAAGTGGCAACCCTCGCGGGGGAGAACCCCACCATGGTGCTTTCCTACAAGGACTTCCTCCAGGCGCCGCCGCTGGCCGAGCTGGACGCCGTCCAGGCACGGGGTGCCACGCCATTGGTCACGTGGGAGCCGTGGGCTTGGGGCGGCGGAGTGGATCAGCCCGCCTATGCCCTGGACCGGATCGCTGCCGGCGACTTCGACGCCAGGATCCTCCAGTGGGGCCAGGCGCTCACGTCCTGGGGCAAACCCGTGATGCTGCGCTTCGCCCATGAAATGAACGGCAACTGGTACCCCTGGGCGGAGGGCGTGAACGGGAACCAGGCAGGCGACTATGTTGCGGCCTGGCGCCACGTCCACGACGTCATGGCGTCCACCGGTGCAGGCAACGTCCAGTGGGTGTGGTCCCCCAACGTTCCCTACTGGGGTTCCACTGACCTTGCCGGGCTCTATCCGGGTGCGGGCTACGTGGACATTGTTGCCCTGGACGGCTACAACTGGGGCACCTCCCAGTCGTGGAGCAGCTGGGTGGCGCCGCAGGACCTGTTTGGCCCCGGCATTTCCCAGTTGCGCGGACTCGCGGCGGGCAAACCCATCCTGATTGCCGAGGTGGCGTCCAGCGAGCTGGGCGGTTCCAAGGCTTCCTGGAATACTGCGCTGGTGTCCTACCTTTCCGCGCAGCCGGACGTGATGGGCTTCGTCTGGTTCCACCTCCAGAAGGAAACCGACTGGCGCATCAACAGCAGTGATGCCTCTGCAGCCGCTTTCAAATCCGCCTTGGCGGCCCGGAGGACTTAGCGGCAAAGAGGGGATGTGGCAGCTCCGGCATGTGGCGGGGATGTGCTCCCGGTCGGGGCACTTCCCCATCCTCCCGGGCAGGTCTCAAGAAGGCCGTGCCCAAAGCATTAAGATTCACTCAAGTCCGCTGCCGGGTTTCAAGGAACCGCACCAGATGTGACTCGAGCGCGGCGCCGTCTTTGAGTTCGCACTCCCAGAGGGTGAGGACCTCCCAGCCGGCGTCCTCGAGTTTGCGGCGCTGCGCGGCGTCGCGTTCCCTGGTGCGGGTGCGCTTATCGGCCCAGAAGCCCGCATTGGCTTTGGGTGCGTGCTGGCCTACCCGGCAGTCGTGGAAGTGCCAGAAGCAGCCGTTGACGAAGATGACTTTGTGGCGGCCGGCGAACACGAGGTCCGGGTTGCCTGGCAGCTTTCCCCCGCCTGCGGCGCCATGGAGCCGGTAACGGTAGCCCTTGGCGTGCAGGAGCCGGCGCACCAAGAGCTCGGGCTTGGTGTTCTTGCCCCGGATGCGGGACATGTTCCAGCTGCGTTGCTCGGGAGTGAGCCTGTCCGCCATGCTTCCAGTCTAGGAGCGCCTAGATTTCCCGCTCCGGCTGCTCTCCGAAGTTGAAGTGCCGCCCGCTGACGGAGCTGGGCTCGATCTCCACGTAGAAGTCCTTGAGCGTGGGAACCCAGGTCTTCAGGCCCAGTGCCTCCACCGTTTCCAGCTCCGCCGAGTTGCTCAGCACGCGTGCACTGCCGCGGAGGACCACGGACCACGCCTGGTCCGAGAGGATGCCGTCCGTCTCGAAGAGCACCTTGGAGTTGATGGTCAGCTGTGCCAGCTTGTTGCCCGGGGCGGTCCTCAGGTAGACCTTCCGGTCCGCCGTGACGTAGTTGACCGGGAAAATGTCCGGTTCGCCCGCAACGGAAACCACCAGCCTCCCGTGCTTGGTTCCCTCCAGGAGTTCCCAGGACTGCTCGTCGGTGAGTTCGAGAATGGGTTGCCCATCTGCGTGTTCAAACATCATGCAGCCATTCTTCTACTGCTTGTAGAAAAGCGCTAGGGGGTGGTGGCCGTTTTTTCACGGTGTGGTGTCAGGACAGGTAATGACGCCATGCCGAGAGCACGCAGCCCACCAGCCCAGCGGTGTGACCTGCACTTTCAGGCGGCGCGCGCACTGGCCGCAGAACCGCGGCGGTTCCAGGTGCAGCCTTGACGCGCATCGCAGATGGGCGGACGACGGCGGCGTGGTCCCGCCGTCGTCCGTGCCCTTTCTGCGCTGGTCACCGGCGCCGCGGCCACCCTCGCGAGCGTTCTCTTCGCGTGGCTCACCGCAGTGACCGCAGTACAGGGCCGCAGCATCGGGGGACGCTCCGGCCGGGATCAGGCTCACAGGGTCTTCTGCAGTTCCCTGATGGGCATGTTAAGGTCCACCAGGAGGTTGAGGTCGGCGGTGGCGGGGCGGCCCAGGGTGGTGAGGTAGTTGCCCACGATGACGGCGTTGATACCGCCCAGGAGCCCTTCGCGGGTGCCCAGATCGCCAAGCGTGAGCTCGCGTCCGCCGGCGTAGCGCAGGACCGTTCGGGGCATGGCGAGGCGGAAGGCGGCGATGGCCCGGAGGGCGTCCTTGCCGCCCATGACGCCTTGGTTTTCCAGGGGAGTTCCCGGCCGGGGGTTGAGGAAGTTCAGCGGCACTTCGTGCGGGTCCAGTGCAGCAAGCTGGGCGGCGAGTTCCGCCCGCTGGTGGACTGACTCGCCCATTCCCAGGAGCGCGCCGCAGCACAGTTCCATGCCGGCAGCCTTCACCATGGCGCAGGTCTCGAGGCGTTCCTCATACGTGTGCGTGGTGACCACCTCCGGGAAGAAGCTGCGGGCGGTTTCGAGGTTGTGGTTGTAGCGGTGGACGCCCCAGCCGGCGAGCTGGTCCACCTGCCGTTGGGTGAGCATGCCCAGGGAACACGCGACGTTGATGTCCACTTCCTCGTTGATCCGGTCAATGGCGAACTTGACCTGGTTCATGAGTTTGATGTCCGGGCCGCGCACGGCGGCCACAATGCAAAACTCCGTGGCACCGGTGGCAGCAGTTTCCTTGGCGGCTTTGACCAGCTCCGGGATGTCCAGCCAGACGCCGCGGACGGGGCTGTCGAAGAGCCCGGATTGGCTGCAGAAGTGGCAGTCTTCCGGGCAGCCGCCGGTCTTGATGGAGACGATGCCTTCAACCTCCACGTCCTCGCCGCAATGCCGAAGCCGGACCTGGTGCGCCAGCTCCAAAGCCTGGGGGAGTGCTTCGTCCGGGAGGGTGAGGACCTCCACCAGCTGCTCTTCGGTGAGCCCGGTACCCCGCTCCAGGACCTGGGCGCGGGCTGTCTCGAGGATGGGCCAGTTGTGGACGGTGGCAGTCATGGGTGGTCCTTTATCTCGCGGAACGTACCGTTCCGACGCTAGTTCCAGGGGTGCCGGCCGTTTTTGTGGGGTGGCAACAAGTAGCCTGCCCATCAATTGTTGACTGGAGCAGTCAAGGCTTTACACCGCGGAAACAGGAACGTGATGGGACTGTCTTTTCGGCTGGATAGCGTCTCTCGCAGACCTCGAACCCCGAACGAAAGCGACGCACGCCCATGAGCCACGACTCAGAATCCACGCAACTGCTGGAGCCTGCTGCACCACCCGGCGCCGGCGTCGTCGGCGGATCCCCGGCGACTCCGACCGCGGGAAACGCTGCAGCGCTGAACGCCACCAAGGAGAGCCTGGAGGACTATACGCTGCGGTTCGCCCCGCGCTCGTACCGCAAATGGAGCGCAGGCGTGGTGGCCACCAGCGCGTTGGGAGGCATCGCCTACCTGGCGGACTTCTCGATTGGCGCGAACATAGGGATTTCCTATGGCACGGTAAACGCGATCTTCGGCATCCTGGTGGCCGCGGTGATCATCTTCGCCACCGGCTTCCCGCTGGCCTACTACGCGGCACGCTACAACATCGACCTGGACCTGATCACCCGCGGCTCCGGCTTCGGCTACTACGGATCCGTGGTCACCAACGTCATCTTTGCCACGTTCACGTTCATCTTCTTCGCACTGGAGGGCTCCATCATGGCCCAGGGGCTGGAGCTGGGCCTGGGGATTCCGCAGTGGCTGGGGTACGCGGCGTCCACCGTCATCATCATCCCGCTGGTCATTTACGGGATGAACACCCTGGCCAAGCTGCAGGTGTGGACCACCCCGCTGTGGCTGCTCCTGATGGTTGTTCCCGTGGGGTACCTGCTGGTTTCGCACCCGGAGAGCATCGACAGCTTCTTTGCGTACACCGGTGAGTCCGGCGACGGCGGCCCGAACCTGGCCTCCGTGATGCTGGCGGCCGGCGTATGCCTGTCCCTCATGGCGCAGATCGCCGAGCAGATCGACTACCTCCGGTTCATGCCGCCGCGTACCGACGCCAACCGCGCGGCCTGGTGGCGGGCCGTCATTCTGGCTGGGCCGGGCTGGGTGATCTTCGGCGCCATTAAGCAGATCGTGGGCCTCTTCATCGCCATCTACCTCATCGCCACCCTGGACCCCGCCGCCTCGGCCACCGCCAACGAGCCCGTGCACCAGTTCCTGGGCGTGTACCAGGAGATGATGCCGGCATGGCTGGCGATGACCCTGGCCGTGGTGCTGGTGGTCATTTCGCAGATCAAAATCAACGTCACCAACGCGTACTCCGGATCGCTGGCGTGGACCAACAGCTTTACCCGCATCACCAAGACCTACCCGGGCCGGATGGTGTTCGTGGTGGTCAACCTGCTGATCGCCCTGGTCCTGATGGAAGCCAACATGTTCGACTTCCTCAACACCATCCTCGGCTTCTACGCCAACTGCGCCATGGCCTGGGTGGTCACGGTTGCCGCCGATATCGCCATCAACAAGTACCTGCTCAAGATCTCCCCGAAGGTGCCAGAGTTCCGCCGCGGCATGCTCTACGCCGTGAACCCGGTGGGGTTTGTGTCGATGCTGATGTCCGCGGGCGTTTCCATCGCTGTGTTCTTCGGTGCTTTTGGGTCTGGCATCCAGCCGTATTCGCCCATCTTCGCTGTCGGCCTGGCGCTGGTGCTGCCCCCGGTGCTCGCGGTCCTGACCCGCGGGAAGTACTACCTGCGCCGGACCGACGACGGCATTGACCTGCCCATGTTCGACGCCGACGGCAACCCCAGCGACGCGAAACTCACCTGCCACGTGACGGGGCTGGAGTTCGAACGTCCGGACATGGTGCGCTCGGCACAGGACGCGCCCGACGGCGGCCCGCAGTATGTTTCCTCGCTCGCCTTGTCCACGGACAAGACAGGGGAGTTGGTGCTTCCGGCGCAGAAGTAGCCGTCCCATAGATCTGTGGTTGGAGCTGTCAGCAGTTGGGGGGGAAGCCGGTGCCTGGGGGCACCGGCTTTTTCCATGTGACTTCCGCGCGGCCTGGCGGGGTGGTAGAACCGGAGTCGGATGCCTGTGGATAACTCTTATCGCGGAGATGTGACCTGGGCTACCCTTGAATCACTGTCCGGAACAAGCCGTCTTGAAACTACTGGGGGAATAGCGGCCCATGACCTCGCGCAACGTTCGTACGTCCTTTGGCCCTCGATCCGGTGCGGCTGTTCTTGTGGTTGCCGGAGCGCTTCTGATGGCTGGCTGCTCCGGGGGAGCGCCTGCGGATCCGGGCACTGGATCGGCAACGCCTTCCCAGTCAGCGTCTCCCAGCGTTTCGCCCACGCCTACCCCTACTCCCAGTGCCGTCTACAAGCCCGCCGACGCATCCGGGCCAGCCCAAAACGTCCCCGTCCCAGTGTTGCCGGAAGTGGCGAAGACGGAGACGAAGGAGGGCGCAGAAGCTTTTACGAAGTACTGGTTCGAGGTCTTGGACTATTCGTATCAGACAGGTGATGTCTCCAACCTGCAGAAGATAACTTCCCCGAACTGTGACTACTGTTCGAAGCTGACGGATTCTGTAACGACGAACTATCAAGGGGGACGCTGGCTTGCGGGTGGAAAATTCACTACGCCGGCCGTCTCGACAACGTTCGAGAAAGCGTCGGATGGCAACTTCCAAGTCATTTTGCAGGTGCTTCAAACTCCGGTCAGTTACTACGAGGCTGCCGGCAAAGAGTTCCGAAGTGCTAGCAAGGGTTCCAACACAGGGAACGTTCTCCTAGTAAATTTTGAAGGCGGAGCCTGGCACGCGAACGATCTGCATCCCATTCGCTGATGAGTAGAGTTCGGCGGTTGCCTTTCACAACTCTGCTGCTTTTTGTGATCCTCTCGATACTCGTGCCCGCATCACCAGGGGTCGCCGATGACGGGGTGGAAGCGGATTTTGGGGAAGTAGGTATCGACGTTGGCGGCTGGACTTTGGATCCCGGTACGGGGACCTTGGTCCCACCGGGGCAAAGCACCGTCGACTCTGATCCCAACGAGTACAAATATGAGCTCCAGTGCCACCTCGGCGGGGGAGATTTCGACACCCCGTGCCTGGCACGTCAGCTGGAATGCAAGAACGGCCCTGACGGTGAAGAGGGCATCCCTGTCATGTGGCTTTCCCGTCCCCGGGGCGTTCCCGGTGCTGTTTGGGCGCCACATTCCGGCCCGACCTGCCTTTACGACGCCAGGCCTGAGGACCTGCTGCCCCGCATCGCGGCGGACATTCAGCGGGAATTCCAAAACCTGCCAGTGAGCGCCGGATCTGTTACAGCCCAGCCGAGTCCCCACACACTCCGCGGGGCTGAAACCAACTTCTACGCGGAGTCCGTGGAGCAGCAGTTCGACATAACGATGTTCGGCCAGCAAGTCCACGTGGTCGCCACCCCGGTGCAATTCACGTGGAACTACGGCGACGGCACTGTTTTCGGCCCGCAACCCTCGAGGGGTGGCCCGCTGCCGCAGGACCGGTGGGGTGAGAAGACCCGGACCAGCCACGCGTACGGCGCTACCGGTGATTTCCAGGTAGTGCTGACCACGTCGTTCCAGGGAACGTACTCCGTCAATAACGGCCCGGCCCTGCCGATTCCCGGCCAAGGGCAGTTCAGCGCCCCGCCGCAGACCATCAGCGTCTGGCGGTCGCTCACCCGGAACTACGCAGACGACTGCAACACCAATGCACAAGGCCAAGGCTGCCCCGGTTCGGCCCGCTGACAGCAATGTCCAAGCACTGCCGAATTCGTCCCATTCCGCAGCGGCAGTGACAGCTGTCCTGTGATTCGCCTCGCATCCGGAATAGTTGCATGCGCTTCTTAGTTGGCAGAAAGAGTAAGCCTTCAGCCCCCGAAAGGAACGTGCATGCTGTTTTCCACCCTCACCCTCGGCGAACTTGAGCTCCCCAACCGTCTGGTCATGGCGCCACTGACGCGCGTCCGCTCCGGCGAGGCAGGTGTCCCGGGGCCGCTCGTCGTCGAGCATTATCGCCAGCGCGCTTCGCTCGGCCTGATCGTCAGCGAAGGAACCCACCCGAGCGCCGGGGCGCGCTCGTACGCCGGTCAGCCCGGGATCTTCAACCCCGAGCAGGTTGCAGGCTGGAAGAAGGTCACGGACGCTGTTCACGCCGAGGGCGGCCGCATGTTCGCCCAGATCATGCATGGCGGGCGCGTCTCGCACCAGGACATCACGGGCGGGGCGGAAATCGTAGCGCCCAGCGCCGTTGCCGTGGAAGGAACTGTCCACACGCCGGTCGGCAAACAGCCGTACCCGGTGCCACGTGCCCTGGATACTGACGAACTGCCCATGGTCATCCAGGAATTCGTCAACGCCTCCCTCAACGCCATTGAGGCCGGATTCGACGGCGTAGAGCTGCACTCCGCCAACGGCTACCTCCTGCACGAGTTCCTGGCCCCGAACTCCAACATCCGGACTGACAGCTACGGCGGTTCACCCGAAAACCGCGCCCGCTTCGTCATCGAAACCGTAAACGCCGTTGTGGCAGCAGTTGGCGCCAACCGAGTGGGAATCCGTATTTCGCCCGAGCACAACGTCCAAGGCATCGCCGAGACGGACGCGGCAGACGTGCGCGCCACCTATGAAGTGCTCGTGGACAGCATCGCACCGCTCAACCTCGCCTACCTCAGCGTCCTCCACCACGAGCCCACTGGCGAGCCGGTGCAGGACCTCCGCATCCGCTTCGGCGGACCCTTCCTGGTGAACACCGGCTTCGGCGTGGTGACCACGCGGGAAGAGGCAGTGAGCCTCGTGGCCGACGGCCATGCAGACGCAGTGGTAGTGGGCCGGCCCGCCATCGCCAACCCGGACCTTGCTCGGCGCTGGAAGGAAAGCCTGCCGCTCAACGAGCCGGACGCCAGCACGTTCTACAGCACAGGCGCAGAGGGCTACACGGACTACCCCGTGTACCAGGACAGCAACTCGTAGCAGCAAGAAGGCCACATGCGATGAGGGCGGCACCCATGATTGGGTGCCGCCCTCATCTGCTGCTGCACGGTGTGCTGTCCCGGCAGCGAAAACCGGAAGCCATCCGACGACCCCCGGCCTACTCGGATTTTTGGCCCGCCGGACCCCGTTGGAAGCCGGCGGTGATCAGATGCTACTCCAACGATTTGATTTTTACTAGGCCTCCTTCGGCCGCGAAACAAGCGCAGGTCCGGGGCTCTACAGGAACGCCTCGCGGCCCGTGCCTTCCTTCATTACGAGCCTGTCTTCATGGATGGAGACGAGCACGCTTTTAGGCTTTCCGCTCACCTTTGTAATCGCCTTCAGTCCGCGGTTGGTCACCTCGACGCCCACCTGGGAACCCTTCGCCGGCAGCTCCACCGAGACCTCAGAGGCGATCCCGAGGATGGGATTGGTGGATACAGCCACGTCACGCCACACCTGCTTGCCGTTGACCGTCAGGGTGATGTTGGCCTCCTCGAACCCTTCCTGAAACACAATCAGCAGTTCTTTCATGGCGGCCTCTTCCTCGAGCATTAATGGCCTAAGACGGCATATCAACTACAGCACTTCGCGGACGCGAGCGGAATACCCTTACCGCCTGCGTTGCCCGGCGAACTCGCCCTCCAGCGCGCCATCTGAGAAAGCGCGCCGGCGTCTGCTGCCGGTGGAGCCCAACTGGCCGGTAAGGCAAGATGTTCTGGTGACCCAACAGCCGCAAGCCCCTTCCAAGCCCGCAGCACAGCAGCCGGACGACGCCATCTACGCACGGATTGCCGAGGAGCTGGGCGTCAAACCCTGGCAGGTGAAAGCTGCTGTCGACCTGCTTGACGGCGGGTCAACGGTCCCGTTTATCGCGCGGTACCGCAAGGAAGCCACCGGAACTCTGGATGACGGCCAGCTCCGCGACTTGGAAGAGCGGCTGCGCTACCTCCGGGAGCTTGCCGACCGCCGCCGCGCGGTCCTGGAAGCCATCGAGGCCCAAGGCCAGCTGACACCGGAACTGAAGAAGGCCATCCTGGCAGCGGACACCAAGTCCAGGCTGGAGGATATTTACCTGCCCTTCAAGTCCAAGCGCCGCACGAAGGCACAGATAGCGCGCGAAGCAGGGCTCGAGCCGCTCGCCGACGCGCTCGTGAAGCGGCCCGAGCTCGATCCGGACCGCGAGGCCGCCAAGTACCTCAACCCCGAACACGCCATCGGCGACGCGGCCGGCGCCCTCGCCGGCGCCCGTGCCATCCTCGTGGAGCGCGTCGCCCAGGACCCCGATCTCGCGGCCACGCTCCGCGAGCGTCTCTGGACGCAGGGCCGCATGGTGTCACGCGTGAAAAAGGGCAAGGAGGCGGACGGCCAGAAATTCGCGGACTACTTCGACTTCACCCAGGCGCCCGCAGGAATGCCGTCCCATCGCGTGCTCGCCCTGCTGCGGGGGGAGAAAGACGGCGTCCTGGAACTCGACCTCGCCGAGGCGGATCCCGCGGACGACGACGCCCTGGCCGCCTCACGGGCACGATACGAGTCCGCGGTGGCAAGGTTCCTCGGGGTCGCCCACCGCGGCCGGCCCGCCGATGCGTGGCTGATGCAGACCGCCCAGGTTGCTTGGAAATCCCGGGTGCTGGCCAGGCTCACCGCAGACCTGCGGGGCAGGATGTTCGCGGCGGCCGAGGACGAGGCAGTGCGGGTGTTCGCCGCGAACCTCCGGGATGTCCTCCTGGCTGCGCCGGCGGGCAACCGCCCCACACTCGGCCTGGACCCGGGGCTGCGCACCGGCGTGAAGGTGGCGGTGGTGGATGGCACCGGCAAGGTCGTCGCCACGGACACCGTGTACCCCCATGCTCCGGCTAGGAAGTGGGATGAAGCGTTGGCGTCGCTGGTGAAACTGGCGCGGCAGCACGCCGTCGAACTCGTGGCCATCGGCAACGGAACCGCATCCAGGGAGACGGACAAGCTTGCCGCCGAGCTGATCAAGTTCCTTCCGGACGTGGACCGGAAGCCGCAGAAGCTGGTGGTTTCCGAAGCCGGAGCCTCCGTGTATTCGGCCTCGGCCCTCGCCGCCGCCGAGCTTCCCGGCATGGACGTTTCGTTGCGTGGCGCCGTGTCTATTGCCCGGCGTTTGCAGGACCCTCTCGCGGAACTCGTGAAGATCGACCCTAAGTCCATAGGTGTGGGCCAGTACCAGCACGACGTCACCGCATCAAAGCTTGACCGAAGCCTGGACGCGGTGGTGGAGGACTGCGTGAACGCCGTTGGCGTGGACGTCAACACCGCTTCACCTGCGCTCCTGAGTCGCGTGGCCGGCGTCGGGCCTCTGCTCAGCGAAAACATCGTGGCGTACCGAAACGAAAACGGCCCATTCGGCAAGCGTTCGGACCTCAAGAAAGTGCCGCGGCTGGGTGCCAAGGCCTTTGAGCAGTGCGCCGGGTTCCTGCGGATCACCGGGGGAGCGGAGCCTCTGGACGCCTCGAGCGTGCACCCGGAGTCCTACGCGGTAGCCCGGAAGATCCTGGTGGCGGCAGGCACGGCGCCGGCATCGTCGCTGGATCCGCGCGACTTTGTGGACGACGCCTTCGGCCTGCCCACCGTGACGGACATCCTTGCCGAACTCGACAAGCCGGGACGTGACCCGCGCCCGGCGTTCACCACTGCCGCGTTCTCCGAAGGTATTGAAAAGATTTCCGACCTGAAACCCGGCATGGTCCTCGAGGGTACCGTCACCAACGTGGCCGCCTTTGGGGCATTTGTGGATGTGGGCGTGCACCAGGACGGCCTGGTCCATGTATCCGCCCTGTCCAACCGCTTCGTGTCCGATCCCCGCGAAGTGGTGAAGTCCGGCCAGGTGGTCCGCGTCAAGGTGCTGGAAGCGGATCCAGACCGGAAGAGGATTTCCTTGACACTAAGGCTCGACGACGAACCGGGCCCGCGCGGACAGGCTCCCCGCGGTACGGGCGCCGGTGGGCAGCGCCCCACGGGTTCGTCTGCTGGAGGCGCCAAGGCAAAAGATTCCCGCAAGGGCGGTCCCGCTGCCGCGAAGCAAGGCGAACGGACTGCCGGCGGAGACCAGGGCGGCAGGAACGCGGGAGGTCGAAACCCGGGTGCAGCCGGAGGCTCCGGCGGCCGCGGTTCTGCTCCGCAGGCTGCACCCGCGAACACTGCCATGGCCGAGGCGCTGCGCAGGGCCGGGCTCGGGAAGTAGGGTGCGCCCCCTCCGGTGACGCGAGGCTGCCCTTGACCTGGCCGGTGGAGCGGTGGGCTTTCGGGTGGGGCAGCTTTCTGCAAGGGTGGGGCCATGACCTATTTCCTGGAGTACACGATCCCTGCCGCATCCAGCGACGCCGAGTTTGAGTTTCCCCACGATGAGATCAATCCCGGCACCACCATTCCGCTGGCCCAGACCGGCGCCGATGTGGTCCACTCCTCGGAACTACCAGCCCGCACCAGCATCGTGGGGGCTACGGTCCCCGAAGCTAAACTCGAGGCTGAACAACTGATCTCGCACAGCCGCGCCTCGGAGGCCGCCCTGTACTTTGATCCCTCTCAGTCGCTGGGGACTGGCGTTGGCACGCTCGTTGCCACCTTCACCGACAGCAATGGCTGGCAGGACACGTCGGCAGAGGATCCGCAAGGCCGCACCTTCTAAGTCGGGTCCTGCTGCTAATCCGGCACGGCCAGCATCTCCAACGGCCAGCGCGTCATTTAGGCGTCCTGGCCGTTTTTTGTTGCCGTCCTTGGCGGGCACAGTTGAGCTCGTGGCTACCGAAGGCCTATCAGTGACCAGGGATCATTCAGGTGCGGCGCAGTGTCTGTAAGCCGTCCGTCCAACTTTTCACATGGAGCCACGTCCGAATCTGCCGGGCCTGTGCCGAGACTTGCTCGGTTGTCATGACGTTCGAGGCTGCTGGTTACACGGATACTGGCTCGCGCCGCACAGCTGCGTGCTCATTGAAACCAGCGGGCAACAGGCCGAGGGCACAGCCGCGCTCGTGGCCGCCACAGGACTTTCTGTGACCACCGTTCATTCAGAGGAACTTGATCGCACGGTCGTGGTGGGGAGCGTCCACAAGTAGGGGCGCCCCCGGCGGTGCGGGTGCAACCGCGCGCCTGTAGCTGTCCCGTCAACGTGTTGCGGGCAACCCCAAATGTGTTGGGCGTGGGTCATGGCCAGGGGGTGTTGGTTGCGGTGGGCGCTGGTGGTGGTTTGAAGTAGTGGTTTTGTTGGGGTGTTTGGGTGGGGTCGATGTGGGGTGGGGGGATGAAGGTTGGGGTGCCGTTGGTGGTGGTGATGGTCCAGTTTTCTTTGTGGATGAGGTGGTGGTGATGGGTGCAGAGGAGTGTTCC